>NZ_JBQTHF010000026.1:0-46211 GCF_052390155.1 Actinokineospora sp.
GGGGGCGGGTGGCCGGGGCGGGGTGGCCCACCCCCGCGGGGCGGCGGGGGGGCACCCGCGCCGCGTGGGTGCGCCCCCGGCTCGGCGACACCGAGGCGGCGCTGCGGCTCGCCGAGACCGAGCAGGAACTCGCCCTGGCCTGGGGCGCGCCCGCCACGGTTGGCCGCGTGCTGCGGGTCCGCGGCACCCTCACCCCCGGCCCCGCGGGCCTCCGCCTCCTGCGCGAGGCCCTCGACGTCCTGGACGACTCGGAGAACCAGCTCGAACGCGCCCGCGTCCACCTGCTGCTCGGCGGCCGACTGCCGCAGGCCGACGCCGAGCCGCACCTGCGCCGCGGCCGCGCGCTGGTCGAGGTGTGCGCGGCCCGGTGGCTCGCCGAACGGGAACTCGGCGCCATCGCCAACCCGACCGGCCTGCCGGACCCGCCCGCGGGCGGGTCGCTCACCCGTGCCGAGCGTCGGGTGGTGGAACTGGCGGTCACTGGTCGGACGAACCAGGCGATCGCGGACGAGCTGGGGGTGGGGAGTCGGGTGGTGGAGAAGCACTTGACCAGCGCGTACCGCAAGCTCAGCGTCGCGGGCCGGCCTCAGCTCCGAGATGCCTGGCAGGCGGCCACGGTGTCCAGAAGGTGATCGTCAGGGGCTGCTGAGGGCGAGTTGGGCGATGTCGCGCCAGAGGACGGGGTCCAGCGCGTTGGGGCCGGTGTGGTCGAGGACGGCGCGCAGGGACTCCCTGGCGGTGGCGAGGCGTGCGGGGTCGCCCGCGAGGCCCGCGGCCTTGGCGCGCAGCAGCAGGCAGCGCAGGGTGTCCTCGCGGTCCAGCAGCTCCGCGGCCAACGCCCGCTCGGCGTGGAGCCACGCGTCCAGCGGGTCGTGGCGGTGCAGGGCCAGTTCGCCGCGCAGCACCTCGATCTGGGCGCCGATCAGCGGGGCCGCGGCGGCGGGGTCGGCCTCGACCCGGTCCAGGGTGTGCTGGGCCTGGGCCAGGTCGACCACCGGCGAGCGCAGCGCGATGGACGTGGCCGCGAGCAGCACCCGCGCCCGCAGCGGTCCCGTCTGGCCGAGACCGTCGACCAGGGTGCAGGCCCGCTGGATCGACGCCCGCGCCGCGTCGTGTTCGCCGACGCGGTCCTTCACCTGGGCCTGGACCCACCACGCGGAGACCAGCAGGCCGCCGCCGACGGCGTCGAGTTCCTCGCTCAGCAGCGCGACGGTCTGCTCGGCCTCGGTGAGCCTGCCGGTGCGCACCAGGTACGAGCACAGCAGCGTCATCGCCCGCACCCGGACCCGCCCGGCCAGCTCGTCCGTGGAGCTCGTCGCGAAGTCGACGCCCGCCCGGGCCGCGCGGACCGCGTCCCCGGTGTGGGCCAGCTTCCACAGCGCCCGCGCCCGCAGGATCTCCACCAGCGCGGTCACCGCGGGGCCGGGCGACCAGCCCGCCCGCAGCTCGTCGGCGGCGTCGAGCAGCGGGCCCGCGTCGCCGCGGCCCGAGAGCAGGACGGCGCGCAGCCAGTGGGCCGACCAGGCGAACAGGCCGGTGTTGTCGTCCGCGCCGAGTGAGCCGAGCAGGTCGATCGCGGTGTCGGCGTCGCCGTCGATGTAGGCCAGGGTGGCCTCGCACCAGCGCAGCGCGTCGCGCTCGACCGAGCGGCCCGCCGGGTCGCCGGTCAGCTCGTTCGGCTCGACCCCCAGGATGTCGGCCAAGTGCGCGACGACAGCCAGCGACGGCACGCGGTCGCCGGATTCCAGCCGGGAGACGTAGCTCATCGAGACGCCGGGGCCCGCCAGGTCCTTCTGGGCGAGGCCGCGTTCCCGCCGCGCGGCGCGCAGCCGGGTGCCGAACCCCGGTCGGGTGACGCTCTCCGCGACGTGCGCGACCGTCGACTCGGTGCGTTTGTGCACGACCGCTGCCCCCTGACCGTCGTCGCTCGTGCGGTGCCGATTTTCGAATCGCCGAACTGGCGCGTCGGATCTCGCCGCCCCAGGATATCCCCTCGGTGCGCCCCGGGCGAGGCGCCGGTACGGCATCCGCGGGATTTCCCTACAAAGGATTCGCTAGCCCCTACCGTGGGCCAGGTCTGCTGGTAGGAGCCGGACTTTGGTATTGGCGGGGTGTCGACCGCGGCCGAATCTCGGTGTGCCGGGGATTCATCGGCACAATTCGGACCACAGACCGCGACGACCCATTCGTCCGGCATTATCATAACTATTCCGGCCGCACCAGCCACCTTTTGGTTGACGTTCCTCGAAATGCCGGTCCACCGGTACGCCGGTCCGATCTCGGCCTTGGCTGATGACTACGTTCGGTCACCAGTGATCGGCTGGGGGTTCCAACATCTCAGTGATTCGGCTAGGGTCGACCCGACCTACTGTCACTGTCGGTGATTTTCCGATCGGGTCACCCCGACCGGTTTTCGTTCACCAGGGGGCGCGACCATGTCCGTGGAACCGGCGATCAGCGGCCTGTCGGCCGCCGACCCGGAGCCGGTCGGCCGTCGCCGGGAGGTGGCGCGGGTGGCGCGCGCGGTCGCGGCGGCCCGCGCGGGTGCTCGGGCGCTCGTCCTGATCCAGGGGCAGACGGGGATCGGCAAGACGACCCTGCTCGACGCCGCGCTCGCCGAAGCGGCTGCCGACGGGACGACCGTCCTGCGCGCCCGCTGCCCCGACACCCCGCGCCCGCCCGCCCCGTACGCCCTGGTGCGCGCGCTCGTCGCGCCGCTGGGCCTCACCGGACCGGACGCCGCCGAGTCGCCGCTGCTGCGCTCGGGCGCGCGATGGGCGCTGCCCGCCCTGTCGGAACCGGGCAGCGCGGAACCCCGCACGGAGCCCGGGAGTGCCTACGCCGTGCTGCACGGCCTGTACTGGCTCGCGGTCAACATCGCGGAAGCCGGTCCACTCGTCCTCGCCGTCGACGACCTGCACTGGTGCGACGAACTGTCGCTGCGCTGGCTCGACTACCTGTTCCGCCGGGCCGACGGTCGGTCGCTGGCCGTGGTGGCCGCCGTGCGCACCCCCGCGCCGCCCGCGGTCCTCGACGTGCTCGCAGAGCACCTCGGCACCGACGCGGCCACCGTGGTCGCCCTCGGCCCGCTCGACGCCGACGGGGTCCGCGCGGCCGTCGCGGCCAGGCTGGGTGCCGCGCCGGACCGGGCCTTCCTCGCCGCCTGCCGCGGCCTGTCCGGCGGCCACCCGCAGGTGCTGTCCCGGCTGCTGGACGAGGCGTGCCTGCGCGGACTGCCGCCCGACGACACCGCGGTGGACCGGCTGCGCGTGCTCGGCCGCGACATCCGGGCCGCGTCGGTGCTGGGCAGGCTGCGGGCCCAGCCCGAGCACGTGCGCCGGGTCGCCCGCGCGGTCGCCGTGCTCGGCTGCGCCGACCCGGACCCGGTGTCCGTGCTGTCCGGGGTACCGCTGCGCCTGGTCGCGGCCACCGTGCAGTTGTTGCGCGACAACGACATTCTCGGACAACCCGGCGAGGACGCGATCGACGACCAGATCCGCGCCGGGCTGCTGGGCGAACTGCGCCCCGGCGAGGTCGACCGGATGCGCGACCGCGCGGCCCGGCTGCTCAACGACGCGGGCAGGCCCGCCGAGACGGTCGCGGCGCACCTGCTGCCGCTGCTCGCGACCCCGCAGCCCTGGATGCGCACGGTGCTGCGCGACGCCGCCGCCGAGGCGTGCCGCCGCGGCGCGCCCGAGGCCGCCCTGCGCCACCTGTCGCCGCTGCTGGAGCGCGACCCCGACGACGTGGTCCTGCGCGGCCAGGTCGCCGGCCTGCTCGTGCAGACCGACCCGCCGCGCGCCCTGCGGCACCTGCGGGTCGCGCTCGACGCCGCGGCCGACCCGCGCACCCGGGCCGGGCTCGCCGTGCAGTTCGGCATGACCGCGCTCGCTGTGCGGCGCTCGCCCGAGGCGATGACCGTGCTCACCAAGGCGCTGGCCGCCCTCGACGCGGAGATCGGTGCCGGGGCCGGGTCCGCCGACCGCGACCTGCGCACCATGGTCGAGGCGACGCTGGTGCTGGTGGGGTTCGACCACAAGTCGACCATCGGGCTGGTCCGCGATCGGTTGGACCGGGTGCCGGACCCGCCGGGCGGCACCCCCGCCGAGCGCCACCTGCTCGCGGTGAAGGCGCTCGCCGGCGCCGCGGGCGGCGTCTCGCTGGAGCGGGTGACCGCGCGGGCCCGCCGGTCGCTGCGGCTCGACGACGTCGACATCGGCGGGTGGTCGGTGACCCTCTCCTCGATGGTGCTGGCCCTGGCCGACGAGGTGCCCGAGGCCCTCGGCGTGCTCGACCGGCTGCTCGCGCTCTGCGGCGAGCGCGGCGGCGCCTGGACCGCCTGCCACGCCCTGGGGGTGCGGGCGTTCGTGCTGCAGTGCGCGGGGGAGCCCACCGAGTCCGCCGCCGACGCCCAGTTGGCCCTCGACCTCGCCCACCGCGAGGGGTGGCAGACCAGCGAGGCGCAGGCGGCAGTGGCGTTCGCGACGGCCCTGGTTCCGCTGGGCGAGATCGACCGCGCGCAGGCGGTGCTCGACACCGTCGAGGTCGACCAGGTGCGCGACGTGCCCTGGCAGGGCCACAACTATCTGTTCGCCCGCGGCACGGCCAGCGCGCAGCAGGGCGACGTCGAACGCGCGTTGGTCCACTTGCGACAGTGCGGCGCCAGCCTCGCCGAGGACCGGATCGCCAACCCGCTCTTCCTGCCCTGGTGGGCCGAAGCGGTGTTCCTGCTGGCCGACGGCCACCGACTTCGGGAGGCCGTGCCGCTGGTCGAGCTGGGCGAGGAGCTGGCCGCGGGCTGGCCGGTGCCGCGCGCCAGGGGCCTCGGGCTCACCACGCGCGCGGTGGTCACCGAGGGCGCGGCCGCGATCGACCTGCTGACCGAGGCCGTGCGGGTGCTGGCCGACTCCGGCGCGCTGCTGGATCGCCAGCGGGCGCAGTTCCTGCTCGGCCGCGAACTGCTGCGCCGCGGCGACACCCGGCCCGCGCGCGAGCATCTGCGCGCCGCGGTCGACATGGCCGCCCGGTGCGGCGCCCGGGCCGCCGCCGTCGGCGCGCGCGAGCTGCTGCTGATGGCGGGCGGCCGGATGCGCCAGGTCACCGGGGCGCGCGCGGACGTGCTGACCGGCAGCGAACGCCGGGTCGCCGGGATGGCCGCGGCCGGGTCGACCAACCGCGAGATCGCCGAGGCGCTGTTCGTCACCTCGCGCACCGTCGAGGTCCATCTGACCAACGCGTACCGCAAGCTGGGGATCGGCGGCCGGGTCGAACTGGCGCCCGCGCTCGATGACGGGTACGAGACCCGGCGGGCGTGCGATCTCGTCGAAGGGCACCGGGTACCGCGGCCCACTCGCTAGTCAGTCCATTGTGGACTGTCCAACGACCATTGTGGACTGATCGGAACCGGGGCGGCCCCGCGGCAAAGGGGGATGGCCGCGGGACCGCTCGGGTCACCAGTGACTCGATTGACCGCAGGAGGGGGGTCTGCGGCAATCGCGGTCACGGTATCCCCGGCTGTGCTGGAAATAACCCTAGTGTCGTGTGGCCGGTAACTGCAGGCCCTAGGGACTTCCTGGACCCGGTCCTGGTTGCATTGCCGCGGCAGCGCCGACGGCCCGCCGAGAGATCGAGGTTCGGCGGAAGGACGACGAACACCGGATGAGCATGTCCACTGTGGATGCCGAGCTGTGGCTGCGCCGGTTCCACCCGGCCAGGGCGGGCGCGCCGAGCGTGGTGTGCTTCCCGCACACCGGCGGCTCGGCCAGCTCCTATCACCCGATCTCGGCGATCCTGGCGCCCCGGGCGGACATGCGCACGGTGCAGTACCCCGGTCGGCAGGACCGGCGCGCGGAGCCCGCGGAGGCCGACATCGTCGGTCTGGCGGGCCGGATCGCCGACGTGCTCACGCGCACCGTGGCCGGGCCGATGGTGTTCTGGGGGCACAGCTTCGGCGCGGTGGTCGCCTTCGAGGTCGCGCGCGCGTTCGCGGCGCGGGGCGCCGACGGTCCGGCGCACCTGTTCGTCGCGGGCAGGCGGGGCCCGACCCGGTTCCGCGACGAGCGGGTGCACCAGCGCGACGACCAGGGGCTGCTGGCCGAGGTGGAGCTGCTCGGGGGCAGGCTGCGGCGCGGGTGCGCGCGCCGCGACCTCGGGTTGCTGCCGGTGCTGCGGGCCGACTACCGCGCGCTGGAGACCTACCGGTGCTCACCCGGTGTGCCGCTGGCGTGTCCGGTCACCGCGCTCATCGGCGACGACGACGCGAAGACGAGCATCGGCGAGGCCCGCGCGTGGGCCGAGGTGACGACCGGCTCGTTCGACCTGCGGGTGTTCCCCGGCGGGCACTACTTCTTCGTGGACAACCAGCCCGCGGTGATCACCCTGCTCACCGAGCGGCTCGCCGCCCTCGACGGCCCGTAGCGCGGCCGCGTTACTAGGGAAATCCCTAAAGTCGCGCGGACCGACCGGCCCCGGCCGGGCGGTGGGCGTCATTGCGCCGTTCGGCGGCACGGGCTGAGCCATTGTGTTTGAGCAATCAATTTGTTTGTCCGCATAGCGGCCCCAGCGGCCTGTCGGCTATTGGTCTGCGCTGGAAACCGCCGGGAAATGTTAAATCAACCTCAAGTCTTCGCGTGTCAAGTTCGTGTCAGACGGCGGTTGGGCGGGTTGTCCGAGGTCCGGCCGACCCAGGACGGTCGCGGGGTGGGCCAGGACCGGGGTCACACCTTCCCAACTCGGCTTCACCAAGACGGGTGAGTTGGCTATCATGCTTTCGAGTGAGCCGACGCCACTAGTCACAATTTGTCATCTCTTGTCATCGAGCGGCGGCATTCGACGGATCAGGCGAGTGGGAGGTGACCGATGGGGCGGTCATCTTGGCAACTGACGGTAATTGCGGACCGGGCGGCCCGCGAATGACAGCCGACCCGATCCCGGCAGATGAACGCCAGATGACGCTCATCGAACGCGCGGATGAATTCGCCGTGGCGCACCAGGCGGTGCACCGGCTCGGCGCGGGCCACTCCGCCGCCGTGATCATCCACAGTGGACCGGGAACCGGGCGCACCGCGCTGCTCGAAGCGGGCCTCGCCGCGGCCCGGCACGCCGGGCTGACCGTGGCCAGCGCCCAGGCGAGCGCGATCGAGGGCGACCTGCGCTACGGCGTGGTCGGCAGGCTCCTGGAGGCGCTGCCCGACGACCTCGTCCCCGCCCACGCCCGCACCCCCGACGTCGGCCCCGACGACCCGATCGGGCCGTGCTCGGCGCTGCTCGCCGCCGCCCGCGGCAGGCCGCTGGTGCTGGCCGTGGACGACGCGCACTGGATCGACCGGGAGTCCGGCCGGGTGCTGCGCATGCTGCTCGACCGGGTGCACCACGCCCCGCTGCTCGTCGTGCTCACCACGACCCACCCGCACGGTCCGCTGGCCGACGTCGCCGCGGCGGGCCCGGACAGCGTCACCGTGCTGCGGCCCGCGCCGCTGTCCGAGGCCGGGGTCCGCCTGCTCTGCCAGGACGTCTTCGCCGTCCGCCCGGACCCGCGGTTCGCGCGCGAGGCCGGTGCGGCCACCGGCGGCAACCCCGGGGTGCTGGTGCCCGCCCTGCGGGAGTTCGCCCGCGCGGGCGGCAGGCCGTGCGCCACGATGGCCGCGCGGTTCGCCGCGGTGGCCGCCGAACACCGCGCCGAGCAGGTCGCCCGCGTGCTGGCCGGGCTGCCCGGGGACGCGCTCGACCTGCTGCGGGCCGTCGCGGTCACCGCGGGTGACCTGGAGTACCGGCTGGTCGCGGCGATGGTCGGCACCCAGCGCGGCGCCCTGGACCGGGTGCGCGACAGCGGTCTGGTCGTCGGCGGCGACCGGCTTCGGCCCGCCGACGCGGTCACCCGCGAGCGCGTGCTCGCCGGGATGACCACCCGGGAGCGGCGCACGCTGCACGCCGAGGCGGCCGAACTGGCCCACCGGACCGCGGCGTCCGACGAGGTCGTCGGCCGCATCCTGCTCGGCGCCCGACCTGTTGGCGCGGCCTGGGCGCCCCGGGTGCTGCGGCAGGCGGCGCAGCGGGCCCGGCTCGCGGGCCGCGACCTGGACGCCGTCGCCCTGCTGGAGTGCGCGCTGGGCGACACCGTGCTGCCGGTGGACCGCGCCGACCTGCTCATCGACCTGGCCGCCGCCGTGGTGGGCGACCGGCCCGAGGCGGGCGACCGGGCGCTGACCGGGGTCGTCGGCATCGGCGACGGGCCGGGGCTGGACACCCGCAGGCTGCGCGCGGCCGACCGGCTGCTCGGCCGCGGCGCGTGCACCGCCACCCGGCGCGCCGTTACCGGCAGGCTCGCCGCGCTGGCCGCCCGCGACGCCGCGGACTCCCCGGCGGTCCGGCTGGAGCGCGACGCCCTGGCCGCCCTGCACGCGCTCGCCGTCGACCTCGGCCCGGACGCCGCGCACCCCAGTGCGGACCGGGTGCCCGAACTGCCCGACACCCCGCTCGACGCGGTGGCCGCGGGCGTCGCGGCGTGGCGGCTCGCGGTGCGCGGGGTCGACCTCGAACGCACCAGGATGCTGGCCAAGGCCGCGCTCGCCGCGTCGTCGGACGAGCAGCCGCTGGCGATGCCGCGGATCGCCGCGTGCGGTGCGCTGGAACTGGCCGACGACGTCGAGGAGGCCGAGGCCGGGCTGGCCGCGGTGCTGACCGACGCCCGCGCCCGCGGCGTGCGGGTCATCGCGGCGGCGGCGCTGCGCAGGCTCGGCGGGCTCGCCCTGCGCCGCGGCAGGCTCGACGAGGCCGCCCACCACCTCGCCGCCGCGCAAGAGGAGCTGTCGACGGACGCGTGGGACCCGGTCATGCGCCCGTTCGTGCCTGCCTGCCAGGCGCTCGTCGACCTCGAACGCGGTCACATCGACGAGGCCGAGCGCCGGGTCACCGTCGACCTGCCCGCCGCCGCCGAGCGCGGCCTCGGCTGGACCTACCTGCTCTACGCGCGGGGCGCGGTGTACCTCGCCATGGGCAAGCCTGCCGCCGCCCGCCAGGAGCTGGTCGAATGCGGGCGCAGGCTCACCGGCAGGCAGTGGGACAACCCCGGGCTGCTGCGCTGGCGGCACCTCGCCGCCGAGGCGCTGTGCGTGCTGGGGGAGACCGTCGCCGCGCGGACCCTGCTGGCCCAGGACCAGCGCGCCGCCGCCGCGTGGGGCTCGGCGAGCGTCGCCGGTGCCACCGACCTGGTCGGCGGGGTGCTGCTCGACGGCGCGGACGGGATCGGCACCGGCCGGATCGCGCGGGCCGAGCGGACCCTGCGCGACGCGCCGCCGCGGCTGCTGTACGCGCACTGCCTGGTCGCGCTCGCCGACGTCAAGCGTGAACAGGGCGCTGCGGCGGAGGCCGTGCTGCTGCTGGAGCGCGCCGCGCACAGCGCCCGCGTCCTGGGCGCCCGGGCCCTGGCCGGTCAGGCCGACGTGCTGCTGCGGCGCGCCGCCGACGAGGCGGCCAAGCGCCCGGGCGGCGGGCAGGCGCGGATCGGCCCGCACGCCGGGCTGTCCGCGGCCGAGTCCAGGGTGGCCGACCTCGCCGCGTCCGGGCTCAGCAACCCGGCGATCGCCGACACCCTCGCGGTGACCCGCCGCACGGTCGAACTGCACCTGAGCAGCGCGTACCGCAAGCTCGCCGTCGCGGACCGGACCGAACTCGCCGCACTGCTGGTGTCGCGCGACCGACCGGACCGGCCCCGTGCTGCTCGACCGGGAGACTGACCTCGCGCGGGCCAGGGACGCGCTGCGGGCCGCCGCGGAGCGCATCGGCTCGCTGGTCGTGGTGGAGAGCCCGCTGGGGATGGGCAGAACCGCCTTGGCGCACGCGATCGCCACGATGGCCGAGGAAGCGGGCGCGCTGGTGCTGCGCGCCGCGGCGTCCACATTGGACCGACAGTTCCCGTTCGGCGTGGTGCGTCAGCTCTGCGAGCCGGTGATGGCCGAGCTGACCGACGACGAGCGGGACAAGGTGGTCGACGGCGTCGCCGCCGTCGTCCGGCCGATGTTCGCCGCCCGGAGCTGCACCGGCGACGTCGCCACGGAGGCGGGCGTGCAGCCCGCGCAGCAGGAACTCCTGCACGGCGTGCGGCACCTGCTGGCGGTGGCGAGCGAGCGCAGGCCGGTCGTGCTGGTGGTCGACGACTTGCCGCTGGCCGACGAGGAATCGTTGCGCTGCCTGGGTTATCTGGTCAACCGGCTCACCGGGATCGGGGTCGTGCTGGTCGTCACCGTCCGCGGCGGCGAGCAGGCGAGCGAGGCCCCGCCGGTCCGCTACATCACCAACCACGCCGCGCACGTGCTGCACCCTGGCAGGCTCTCCCGCGCGGACACCGGCACCCTCGTCCGCCTGCACTTCGGCAGGCCGGGCGCGGAGCCGTTCATCCACGCGTGCCACGCGGGCTCGCACGGGAACCCGTTGCTGCTGCGGTCGATCCTCGCCGAGCTGGCGCTGACCGGGCGCGGGCCTGGCGCGGACCTCGCCGACGCCGTCGCCGGGTGCAGGCCCGCCGCCCTGCGCGACCGGTTCGTCTCCCGGCTGCGCGGCCAGCCCGCCGCCACCCGCGGGTTCCTGCAGGCGATGGGCCTGCTGGGCGCGGCTGGCGACCTCGACCTGGTGGCCGATCTCGCCGGGCTGGACAACATCGAGTGTCTGGAGATCCTGCGGTCGCTGACCCGCCAGGGGCTCGTGCTGCCCGGCAGGCCGCCCACGTTCGTGCACCCCGTGGTCGGCGCGGCCGTCGACGAACTGGTGGCAGCCGAGGACGGCGACCGGCTGCACCTCGCGGCCGCCGCGGTGTTGCGCCGCGCGGGCAAGCAGGCCGAGGAGATCGCCGAGCACCTGCTGGCGGTGCCGTCCCCGCAGCCGGAGTGGGCCACCGACGTGCTGACCGCGGCCGCCGAGTCCGCCGCGGCCCGCGGTGCGCCCGACCTCGCCTCGCGGTACCTGCGCCGCGCCCTGCTCGACACCCCGTCCGGGGGCCCGGCCCGCGCGGTGCTGCTGGTGGCGCTCGCGACAGTCGGGCGCGCCGTCGATCCCGCGGCGTCGGTCGGCCACGTGCTGGAGGCGGTGTCGCTGCTGCGGTCGCCGCGCGAGCGGGCCGCCGCGGTGGTCCGGCTCTCGCCGATGTCGCTGGGCACCGCGCCGGTCGGCGTCGGCGCGGTGGTGCGCGAGGTGGCGGCCCGGCTGGGCGATCCCGACCGGTTGACCGGCGCCGACCGGGAGTTGGCGCTGCGCGTGGAGGCCCGGGTGCGCCACCTCGCCGACGCCGACGCCCTGTCCCTCGGCGACGCCGTGCACCGGCTGCGGACCCTCGACGGCGACCGGCACCTCGGCTCGCCCGCGGGCCGGGAGCTGCTCGCCGTGCTGCTGCACACCGCCGCGCTCACCGGGCAGGTGCCCGCGCACGACGTGATCGCGCCCGCCGAGATGCTGCTCGCGCTGACGGTGCCGGGTCCCGACGCCGTGCACTCGTGCCTGCCGCTGGCCGTCACCGCGCTGACCGTCGCCGATCGGCCGGTGGCCGCGCAGGCGTGGCTGGACACCGCGCGCGAGCAGGTGCGGGCGGCCCGCGACCCGGTCGCGGCGGCCGTGGTCGAGCTGCACCAGGCGCTGGTGCTCGCGGGCCGCGGCCACCTCGGCGCGGCCAAAGCGGCGGCGGTCGCGGGCCTCGGCGGTGCCGTGGCCGACCCGGTCACCGCGTCGGGCGCGCTGCTCGCCGCGATGACCCTGGACGTGCACGACGCGGAGTTCGCCGGGCGGGTGCTGCGCGGCTGCGGCGACCGCACCGACCACCCGGTGCTGATCGCGCTCGCCCAGTTCGCCCGCGGTGTCCTGGCCGCGCGGGACGGCGACCTCGCGACGGCGCTGACCCGGCTGCTCGACTGCGGCCGCCAGGTCGAGCGCGCGGGCTGGCGCAACCCCGCGGTGTTCCCGTGGCGATCGATGGTCGCCGTGCTGCGGCACCGGCTCGGCGACACCGCGGCGGCCCGCGAGTACGTCGCGGCCGAACACGAGCTGGCGCTGGCCTGGGGCGCGCCCGCCGCGGTGGGCCGCACGCTGCGGCTGCGCGGCGCGTTCACCCCCGGCGAGGCGGGCATCCGGCTGCTGCGCGCGGCCGTGGACGTGCTGTCAGGATCGCAGAACGAGCTGGAACGGGCCCGCGCCCACGTGCTGCTCGGCGGCAGGCTGCTCGCCCGCGGCGACGGGGACGCCGCCGAGCACCTCGGCCACGGCCGGTCGCTGGCGCTGGCCTGCGGCGCCGGGTGGCTGGCCGAGCGGGCGAACGGCGGACAGCGGCTGCCCGCCGCCGCGACCGCCCCGGCGCTCACCCCCGCCGAGCGGCGGGTGGTCGAGCTGGTCGCCGCCGGGCACACCAACCGGGCCGTCGCCGACGAGCTCGGGGTGAGCAGCCGGGCGGTCGAGAAGCACCTGACGAACTCCTACCGGAAGCTCAACGTCGCGGGCCGCGCGGAACTGCGCGCCACCCTCGGTGCCGCGCGGGCGACGGTGGCCGCGGGCTGACGCATTTGTTGATGTTTTCTTAAGGTTGCATTGGGTGCACCCGCTCGAACATCGGATCCGACGGCGACATTTGAGGCTTTCTTGAGGTTAGCGTGATCGGCGTCCGCAGTGGGTTTGATGTTTACTTGAGGTCCGGCTCTGCATTTGGGGTAACCGCGGCGCGGCGCTCGGACGATAGGGGTGAACATCGGGTTACGGCACCCCGGTCGGAGGCTCGGGTGCGGTGCTCCCGCCGAAGTTCTGTCCTATCGGACCGAACGTTTGCAGGGGCAACGGTCAGCCCCGTACTTCGGTTCGGTATCTCGGGTGGTCCGCCATCTGCGCAGGTCATAGATGTTTAACAGGCAACCGTCGGCGCCGCTGAGCGTGATCGCGGTCCGACCGGACCGAACCGGCCCACCGAACCCGCCCGCCCGACCGCACCTGTCCGGGGGTGCCACCGCAGGATTTGTGCCGGGTCCCCCGGCATTCGTTGACACTGCTCCGCACGCCTTCTTATCGTTGGCCATGGCGGTGATGTGAACACTCTTGGTTGTTCGCTGCGGGATTCCTTTCCAGCGTCGCCTGCGGAATCCCCTGGGGCAGTCCGAACGAGAGGAATGGTCGCGTGACTAGAGCGTTGATCGCACCGGTATTCGAGGAGACGATCGGCTACCCGGGCGTCGGGCAGGCACACAAGCAGGCGGACGTCTACCAGTCCCTGTTCGACCGGTCGGGCATCTGCATGGCCTCGGTCGACCTGGCCCTCAAGGTCCAGGAAGCCAACGACCAGTTCACCAGGGATCTGGCCAGATCCACCGGCGGCGTGGTCGGGCACGAACTGTTCGACTTCCTGCATCAGGGCGCGCAGGTCCACCTGCGCAGGCTGTTCGTGCGGCTGATCGAGGGTCGCTGCGAGCGGGTGACCGAGCGGGTGCTCGGCCTGCGCTCGGGCGAGTACCTGTTCCCGGCCCAGTTGACGGCCGTCGCCGTGCGCGAGCGCTCGCCGATGGTCTCGACCATTCTGGTGATGCTCCAGTGGGACGAGTCGGCGGGCGACATCGCGGCCCGCACCGCCCGGCGCAAGGTGCTCACCGACCTCGACGCCCGCATCCTGGAGGGCGTCGCCATGGGCATGTCGACGGTCAACCTGGCGGCCAAGCTCTATCTCAGCAGGCAGGGCGTCGAGTACCACGTCGGCACCATGCTGAAGAAGCTCAAGGCCACCAACCGCGCGGCGCTGGTGTCGCGCGCGTACGCCATGGGTGTGCTCAACGCGGGCACCTGGCCGCCCCAGGTGGAGCCCGAGTTCATCAAGTAGCACCGTGTCAGGCGCGCCGCGCTCTGCTCCACTGTGGAGCAGAGCGCGTTTTGTGTCCACATGGAACGGCCGCGCACCGGGTGGTCTGCACCCGACACGCGGCCTCGTGTCTTTGTACCACTTCGGATTCGCGGGAATTCCCGCAAGATCGCGCCGCGGACTGTGGGTCGTTCGACCGACACCGGGTACCCGACCAACTCTCTACTGCCGTAGGCGGGAGTCGACCACGGGGTGAGTCCGGCCGCTCCGCACTGAAACGCCTACCGCGTCGGCGGAGATGACACTGCTGTGGCCGATTCGTTCTTTGCCGGGCCCCGCGCGGGGTTCCGATGGCCGTGAAGGCGCTGCTCGCCGCGCTGGCGGTGGTGTTCACCGTGCTCGTCGGGGTCGCCACCGAACTGGTCACCTCGGGCGACCCGGTGCCCGCCTGGCTGTGGGCGGGGTTCGCGGCGGGCGTGCTGGCCGCGGTGGCGATCGCCGTGCTCACGGCCATCCGCACCGACAGCGCGCCAGGGCAGGGCCCGACCAGAGCGCGCAAGAAGCTGCGCGCGCTGGTCCACCGCGCGTGGATTCAGGACGTGCTGCAACGCGCGGTCGACCCGGCGACGCGGTTCGTGGTGCCGCTGCGCGCGCACCGGCAGGCCGAGCACTCGTTCCGACTCGCCCCGCCGGTCCGGCAGGCCGACCCGCCCCCCGACCAGTCGATCGACACCGCCTTCGACGACGCGGACGGCAGGCTGCTCATCCTCGGCGGCGCGGGCTCCGGCAAGACCATTCTGCTGCTCGACCTCGCCCGGGTCCTGCTCGATCGAGCCGCCGACGCCGACGAGCCGGTTCCGGTGGTACTCCATCTGTCCTCTTGGGACGGTGGGCCGCTGGCAGCGTGGGTCGCCGCCGAGATCGGCGTGCACTACGCGCGGGCCGGGCTGTCGGCCAAGGCCGCGGCACGCTGGCTGCCCGCGGGTCGGATCGTCGTGCTGCTCGACGGCCTCGACGAGGTGGCTACCGAGCGGCTCGCCCGCTGCGTCAAGGCCGTCAACGCCTTCGCCGCCGTCGACACGCACGCGGGTATCGTCGTGTGCTGCCGCCAGGAAGTCCACAGTGGACTCGAAGTCGGCGTTCGGCTCGACGCCACCGTGACCGTCCAGCCGCTGTCCGACGAGACCGTCGAGCGGTACCTGCGGCAGGTCGATCCGGCCTTTGTGGACATCGACGCCGACGCGGACCTGCGCGCGCTGCTCGCGACGCCGCTGCTGCTGAGCACCGTCGGCCGGAACCTGCACGCGGTCGACCGGCTGCCCGCTCGCCCCGGCGCGACGGCAGAAGAGCGCGGACACGACCTGATCGACGCCTATATCGCCGAACTGATGGCGCGGCCCCGCGCGCCGCTGACCGAACCACTCTCCGAGGACCGATTGCGCGCGACCGTGCGGTTTCTCGCCGGAACCGTGCGGCCGGGCGGCATCTTCTACCCCGACGAGATCGCCTCCTACGCCCGTCCACGCGACCGCGCTATCCGGTTCGGCGCGGCGGTCGTCGCCGCGCTCGGCGTGCTCGCCGTCATCCTCGGCGCCACGGCGATCTTCGGCGGCCAGGAGTTCGGCGGCGACGCCTGGCTGGGCGCCGCGTTCGTCAGCGCCGCGGGCGGGTTTGTCGTGTACCGCGGCCATGATCCGGGCAGCGGGCTCGCCGGTCGGCTGCACTGGGCCCGAGAGCCCGCGATCCGGTGGATGATGATCTTCCTGCGCGGCGCCTGGTTCGTCAGCGGGGTGCTGCTGATCGGCTCCGCGTACGGGTTCGTCGGGGACCTCGTCGAGCGCGGCCCGGTGCGGGCGTGGGAGTCGTGGGGCCTGCCGATCGCGGGCGTGTCCCCGCTGCGCCAGCTCGTCACCGTCGTCGCGCTGCCGATGCTGATCGGCGCCCCGCTCGGGCTGCTCACCGGGCTGGTCGCGGGCCTGCGCGGCAGCCGCGGCGAGCCGCCGGACCGTCCACTGTCGACAGTGCGGTCGTCCCGGCGCAACCTCGTCGTCGGCGTGCTGCTCGGACCGGTCGCGGGGTTCGTCCTCGGGTCGGCGTTCCTGGTCGTGTTCGACCTGCGCGAGGCCCAGGACGTCGCCGACGCCTACAGCGTCGGCGGCGCGATCGGCGTCGTCGTGGGCGCGGTGGTCGCCTTGCGCTCCGGCGGCGGCGCGTATGTCGGCTATCTCCTCGCCCGCCGGGAACTGCACCGAGCGGGGACACTGCCCTGGCGGTTGTTGCCGTTCCTCGACTACGCGGACAGCCGAATGCTGCTGCGCCGAGTCGGCGGTGGGTACATGTTCCCGCACCGGCTCATCCAGGACCGCCTAGCCCGGTGAGGGCTGCCGCTCGCCGGTGAAGGCGGCCCGGCGCGCGGCGCGGCGCAGGGCGCGCAGCAGGACCGGCCCGGCGGCGAGGGTGAGCAGGGCCGTGGTGACCGCGCGCCCGATGTCCCAGCCCAGCGACGTGGCGAGGCTGAAGGTGATCAGCCGGACCAGGTTGTCCGCGATCGGCGCGCCCGCCTGGAAGGACAGGCTCGTGCCCGCGCCCAGGGTGTAGGGCCAGAAGGACAGGTTCAGCAGCAGGCCGTAGGCGAGGGCGGCGACACTGCCGTATGCGGCCAGCATCAGCAGTTCGGCGCGGCCGCGCAGCGGGGGCAGCAGCCCAGCGCCGAGCGCGACCCACGCGGCCCCGAGCATCTGGTACGGCAGCCACGGGCCGACGCCGCCGGTCAGCAGCGCGGACGCGAACAGCGTCGTGTTTCCCAGGACGAAGCCGAATCCGGGGCCGAACACCCGGCCGCCGAGGACCATCAGAAAGAACACCGTCTCGATGCCCGCCGTCCCCGCGCCCAGCGGCCGCACCGCGGCGCCGAGCGCGGAGAGCACGCCGAGCATCGCCACCGCCTTGGCGTCCATGCCGCGGTCACTGATCTCGGCGAGCACCACCGCGAGGACGAGCGGGAGCAGCAGCGCGAAGGTCCACGGCGCGTCGCCGCCGTGGGCGATGCCCGCGTCCGGGCTGACCAGCAGCGGCCAGCCGAACGCGGCGACGCTGATGGTGGCCGCGACCAACAGGGCGAGGGTGGCGCGGGGCCGGATCGTCACCACACCGATCATCGGACGCTCCGCTCGCGCAGCGCGGTCCGCACGTCGGCGACGGTGAGCCATTGTTGCGGCGCAAGCACTTTCGCCACCTGCGGGGCGAACACCGGCGACGAAGTGATCACCTCGGCGGTCGGCCCATCGGCGACGATCTCCCCATCCGCCAACACGATCACGCGGCTCGCGAACTCGGCGACGAACTCGACGTCGTGGGTGGCCAGCAGCACGGCGCGGCCGTCGCAGGCGAGTGCGCGCAGCGAGTCCGCCAGGTTCGACTTGGCCGGGTAGTCCAGGCCCCGGGTGGGTTCGTCGAGCAGCATGACCCTCGGCGCCGGGGTGAGCGCGATAGCCAGCACCAGCGCCAACCGCTGGCCTTCGGAGAGGTCCCGGGGATGGCTGTCGTCGGCGATGGCGGGGGCGATGCCGTCGAGGATCTCGCGGCACGTGCCCGGCGGCCGCTTGGACTCACTGTCGGCCTGGGCGCACTCGGCGCGCACGGACTCCAGGTACAACAGGTCGCCAGGCTGCTGCGGCACGAGCCCGATCTCCCGGCGCCGCGGCCCGGGTTTGCGCCCCGCCGGATCGACGCCGGCCACCGTGACCTCGCCGCCGGACCGCTTTCCGGTGCCCTGCAACGCCCACAGCAGACTGGACTTCCCCGACCCGTTGCGCCCCATCACAGCCACCCGCTCGCCACCCGCCACCGCGAGATCCACCCCACGCAGCGCGACCGTGCTCCCGTACCGCACCCGCAACTCTTTGGCCCGCAGCAACTCCCCTAGGCAATCCCCCACCCTCCCTGGGGGGCGGCCCTGCTCCAGTCTATCGGTTGTGGTGGGGGTGGGAAGGGGGGTGGCGTTTGCTGTGGATGGATTCGGGGGGTGTGGACAACTGGACGGCGGGGACGGCGGGGGTGGCGGGGGCGGTGCGGTGGCGAGTTGGTCCCGTAGCGGGCCCGCGAGGCGTCGGGCGTCTCGAATGGACACCGGGCTCGGCGACCAGCCCGCCAACTGGCCCAGGCGCACCACTGGCGGCGCCACGGGGGCCTCGGCCAGCACCGTGCCGGGATCGCCGACCACCGCGGGCCGCGCGTGCCCGGGCAGCCACACGACGCGGTCGGCGTACTGCGCGACGCGCTCCAGACGGTGTTCCGAGATCAGCACGGTCACGCCGAGGTCGTGCACCAGCCGGTGCAGTGCGGCCAGGACGTCTTCCGCCGCACCGGGATCGAGCGCGGAGGTCGGCTCGTCGAGCACCAGCACGCGGGGGTGCGCGGTCAGCGCCGCGCCGATCGCGACGCGCTGCTGTTGGCCGCCGGACAGGGTTGCCAGCGCCCGGTTGCGCAGTTCGGCCAGCCCGAGCAGGTCGAGGGTCTCCTCGACCCGCTTGCGCATCACCGGATTGGTCAGCCCCAACGACTCCATCGAGTAGGCCAGTTCCTCCTCGACGGAATCGGTGACGAACCCGGCCACCGGGTCCTGCCCGACCATGCCCACCACGTCGGCCAACTCGCGCGGCGGGTGGTCGCGGGTGTCGCGTCCGTCGACCAGCACCCGCCCGGCCACCGTGCCGCCGGTGAAGTGCGGAACCAGGCCGTTGACCGCGCGCAACAGCGTCGACTTGCCCGACCCGGTCCGGCCGACCACCAGGCACAGCTCGCCCTCCGGCACCGTGAGGTCCACATCGGACAGTGTCGGCGCCGCGGCTGCCGCGTAGGTGATGCTCACGTGCTCGAACCGGATCATGCGGCGACCTCCTTGTTCGGCGCGATCTTGTTCGGCGCGATGAACACCGGGGCCAGCGCGATCAGCACACCCGCGGCGGGCAGCAGCGGCAGTTCCGGCGCGAGCAGCGGCACCGTCGACGGGATCAGCGCCAGGCCGCCCAGCGCGGCCGACCCGAGCGACTCGGTCACCACGGTCACCGTCGTGGCGAGCAATCCGCTTGCCAGCACGAGGAATTCCGGCCGCCGCCACCGGTCCGGGCGGTACCGGCTGCGCCGCACCCGCCGCGAGCCGACGAGCAGTCCGGCCACCGCGAGCACGATGCCGATACCGAGCATCGGCGCCCCCACGACCCCGGGCGCACCCGCGTCGAGCAGGCCGTAGGCGCCGACGCTCAACCCGATCAGGCCGCCCAGCACCAGCGCCCCCGTCAGCCGCCGGGTCGGGGCGGAGACTCCGGCGGTGCGCCCGTAGCCACGCGAGTCCATCGCCGCGGCCAACACCAGCGAGCGTTCCAGCGCGTCCTCCAGGACCGGCACGAGCAGGGTGCGGACCGCCCGCCAGCCCCGCGCGACGTCGCCCCGCAACTGCCGCGCCCGCCGCACGGCCCGCGCGCTGGCCACCAACTGCGGCGCGACGGTCATGGCCACCACCACGGCCACACTCACCTCGTACAGCGCCGCGGGCAGCGACCGCAGCAGCCGTTTCGGGTTGGCCAGGGCGTTCGCCGCGCCGACGCAGCCGAGCAGGGTGGCGAGCTGCAAGCCCTGGTTGAGCGCGAAGACCAGGCCCTCGGCGCTGACCGGCCCGCCGAGCCGGATGCCCTGCGCCCAGCCCGCCAGGGAGAGCTGGGGCAGGGTGAACAGCACGGTCGGGCCGGTGATGCCGCCGAGCAGGATGTGGAAGAGCACCCGGATGCCGATCACGATGAGGCCGAGCTTGAGGAACATCCCGTACGACGCCGCCCACGGCGTGTCGTGCCGACACCGCACCGCGACAAAGCCTGCCACGACGATGATCAGCCCCAACAGCAGCGGATTGGTCGTCCGGCTCGCCACGGCCGCCAAGCCCAGCGCCCACAGCCACCACGCGCCGGGGTGCAGGGTGTCGTTCATCGGTCCCGGTCGGGCGCGGCGGAACGGGACGGCGAAGCCATGGACACGCCTCTCTTCATCGACCGCCGATCGTCGACCACCCGCGCGCCGGATGTCAATCCAGCGGCCTGTGACCTGAGCCGCGCGCCCAGGGATTCGCGAGACTGTTGGATGTTCTAGATCAGGCGTGATACAGGTCACGGCCATTGCGCGTACCGGTTCCGTTGTGGCTGCTAGCGTGCCGGGTCTCACGAGGGGTTGAGTGGTTCCGGGGGGCATCGCGTTGACTGATCACCATGACTTGATCACGGCCGCGCTCGGGCGGGTCGGGACGTCCGTCGGCGACGTTGTCGACGTGTGCGGGAGCATCCTGGACACCGGCACCCCGTATCTGGTCGGGTCGCTGGCCCAGGGGTTCGGGAATCGCGGCAGCGACGTCGACATCCACCTGTTCGTCCCCGACCTGGCCCGCGCGACGCCGCCCTTTCTGTGTTTCATCGGCAGTGTGCCGGTCGATATCGAGCATTTCCCGGCGACGCTGCCCCGCGAATTGTCCGACGCGCTGGACACCGAATTCGTGGCCGCGGGCATCGGGCCGATCGCGGTGGCGCCGCGGCTCGACCGGACGGTCCGCGCGCGGCTCACCCGCTGGCTCACGGCCATGCCCCTCACCGCCGGGCCGCCGCTGCTCGACGCGGGCAGGCGGGCGGTGGTCGAAGCGCACCTGATGCGGCACGCGCTCACGCGCACGCTGATCCGCGGGGCGATCGCCGCCGCGGCGGGACGGCTCGACCCGTACGCCTGGCGGCGGTGCGGGGCGGGCGTGCTCGACCTCATGTGCGCCGCGCGCGGGTGGCCACCGATCGGCGACAAGTGGCTGCCCGCGCGGGTCCGCCGGGCCGGGATCGCGGCCGAGCAGGTCGAAGCGGCCGACGGCGTGCGCGATCAGCGTGGTCTCGTCGCCCTGCTCGATCGGCTCGGGGTGGCCGTGGCGGAGCCGCTCGACTTGGCCGTGCTGCGGCCCGACCCCGATGCCGAGGTCGTCCGAATCGGCAGACAGCGGTTCGTCCTGACGCGGTTCGGCCGGTTGGAGGATCGCGCGCCGGTCGCCGGGGGACCGTGGCACGAGGTTGTCGAGCGGGTCGGCGCCGAGGAGGCGGTCGAGCTGCTCAGGACTGGGTTGCTGCGCCTGGAGCTCGACGACGACTCGCTCACCAAGGGGCTGATCGCGTGACGACGTCGCAGGACGCGCTCTGGCTCGTGTCGCGGGTCGCGCCCGCGTCCCTGGTCTACCTCAACGACGTGCAGAGTTCGCTCGGCGACGTGGACGCGGCGATCGCCGAGGCCGACTGGCCCACCGCGGTCGAGTCGTGCGCCGCGGCGCTGCGGTCGATGTTCCTGTGCGGGCTCGTGCTCGGGGGGCTGCGGCGGCGGTGCGTCGAGGGGGAGCTGGACGTGCTCATCGCCCTGGACGACGGCGCCATCGCGGACTGCCTGCGCGCCCTGCCGACCAGCTACACCGCCGACGAGCGGGCGGCGACCGAGGCCGCCGTGGCGGTCCGGCTGGCCGCCGCCGACCTCGAAGGCGACCTGCCCATCCAGCTCCCGCTCATCCGCACCGCGAAAGGCTATTTCCCGAGCGTTCGGATCGGCGCGGACCTGGAGGCAGTGCGCAAGAGCCTGGGGCTGGCGCCACTGGACTGGATGTCCTGGCTGTGACCGCGCAGCCGCGGACCACCGCCGAGATCCGACTTCCGGTACTGACCGGGGCACTGGTCGTCATCGTCGCCGTCGCGGCCTTCGAATCCACCTCGACTTCGGCACTGCTGCCGACGATCACCGCCGAGATCGGCGGCCGGTCCACCTACGCGCTGGTGTTCGGTCTTTTCACGCTCGCGGAACTGGTCGCCCTGGTGATCGGCGCCCGGGTGTGCGACACGATGGGGCCGGTCCGGTCGCTGCAGTCCGGCGCCGCGCTGCACCTGGCCGGTCTGCTGGCCGCGGGCACGGCGCCGGAATTCGGCTGGCTGCTCGGCGGGCGGGTGTTGCAGGGCGCGGGCAGCGGCCTGGTGACGGTGTCGGTCTACGTGCTGATCGCCCAGTGCTACACCGACCGCGAGCGGGCCGGGATCTTCGCGGTGATGGCCAGCGCGTGGGCCATCCCCGGGCTGCTCGGCCCGGTGGCGGGCGGCGCGCTGGCGCAGGCGTGGGACTGGCGCGCGGTGTTCCTCGCCATCCCGGTGTTCGAGGTGGTCGCGCTGATCGCGGTGTGGCCGACCCTGCGGGTCATCGAGCGGCGGAGTGTGCGGCGCCCGGCCACCGAACCGGTCGGCAGGCGCCTGCTCGCGGTGGCGCTGCTGGCCGCGGGCGTGGTCACGATCATGTCCCTGCGGCTGCTGCCCACCGACCTCGCCTGGCCGGTGCTCGGCGTGTCCATTGTGGTGGTTGTGGTCGGCGTGCGGCCGCTACTCCCCGCGGGGGCGCTGCGGATGGCGTCCGGGCTGCCCGCCGGGATCATGCTGCGCGGGTTCGTCGCCGGGTTCTTCTTCGGCGCCCAGTTCCTCGTGCCGCTGGCGCTGATCGAGGGCCGCGGCTACTCGGTCGCGGGCGCCGGGCTCGCGTTGTCGTGCAGCGTGGTCGGTTTCAGCGTCGGCGGGCTGCTGCAGGGCCGCGACCTGGTGCGGCGGTTGCGGTTCACCGTGCTGATGAGGATCAGCCTCGGGCTGCTCACGGTCGGGATGGCCGCGACCGCGGTGGGTCTTTCCCCGGGGTTCCCCTCCGTCCTGGCCTATGTGGGCTGGGGTATCGCGGGACTCGGGCTGGGCAGCGGGATCACCGCGCTCAACGTGTTCGTGCTCGACCAGGCCGAGCCCGCGCGGCGCGGCTCCGCGTCCGCCGCGATGCGGATCACGGACTCGGTCGGCAACGCGGTGATGGTCGCCATCGCCGGGCTGGTGCTCGCGACCTCGGGTGGCACCGGCAGGCCCGCCGCGGACGCCGCCGTGCTGGTCATCGGCTGCTTCGCGGGCGGGATGCTCGTCACCATGCTGCTCACGCGCAGGCTGCGGGTGGTCGAGCAATGACGCCGCCGACCTGGGCCACCTGCCTGCCGGACAAGGCCCGACTGTTCACAGAGGACACCTACTTCGCCGAAACCTGGTCCGACGCCGAACACCTGCTCGGCGACAGACTGCGCGACTACTGCACCCGGCACACGTTCCTGGTCGTCAAACCCGAGGCCCTCCTGACGGGCAGGCTGACCGGCGTCCTCGACTGGCTGGAAGACGACCAGTGGGACGTCGTGGCGGCCCGGCGGATGCCGCTGTGCAGGCACACGCTGCGCGGACTGTGGCGCTATCACTGGAATGCCGTGACCCGGCAGCACAAAGACGTGGTCGACCTGCTGTTCCGGCAGTCGGACTCGCTGGTTCTGCTGCTGCGGTCGACCGCGGCCGACGAAGACGGTGCCACGCGGCGGTTGGCCGCGGGCAAGGGACCCGCCAATCCCGACAACCGGCTCGCCGGGCAACTCCGCGCCCGGCTCGGCGCGCCCAACGCCTACCTCAACTGCGTGCACTCGCCGGACGAGGCCGCGGACTTCCTCCGCGAACTGGGCGTCCTGTTCGCCGCGGACACCAGGACCTCCTTGCTGCGCGACGACTTGCCGGTCATGCCACGCCATCAGGTGGTCTCGACCGTGCGCACGGTCGAGTCGACCTCCTGCGGTCTGGGCTTGGCCGATGCCGTGCGGTACCTGGCTGCCCGGTGCGGGCGGTCGGGCGGTGCGGCGATCGCCGAGGAGATCCGCGCCGCGGGCGCGGACGGCTGGGACGGCGACTGGCGCGACGTCCGTTCCGCGCTCAGCGAGGTGGACCCGGAACTCGCCGAGAGCTTTCCGTTCATGGTGTTCGCGACTTACCTGACCACCGCCGAAGTGCCCGGGCGAACCCGGCGCCTCCCGACCATCCGGGCGGCCCGATGATCACCTACCGGCTCGACGCGCACCCGGGCAAGGCCCGCGGGCTCAAGGCCATCACCACCGACGGGCTGCTGTCCATCGCGGCGTTGGACCACCGCAGGTCGTTCGCCGCGCTGTACGGCGGAACGCTCGGGTATCGGGGCGTCCGCACGCTCAAGCGGCGGCTGATCGACGCGTTCGCTGGCCAGGCGTCCGGCGTCCTGCTCGACCCGAACTACGGCATCCTGCTCGACGACGGGCACACCGGGCTGATCGTGACCCTGGAGGCACCCGGGCACACCGTCCACAATGGAGTCCCGGAGAGCGCGTTGCTGGATGGCTGGACCGTCGGCAAGGCGAAGCGGATCGGCGCGGCGGGCGTGAAACTGTTGCTGCACCTCGATCCGCGCACGGAGTCCATCTTCAAGGTCGAGTACCCGGGGCCGGAGCTGGTCGGCGAGATCGACGGAATCATCGGCGCGCCCTGGGCGATGCTTTCCGGCGGCGCCGACTTCGACGTGTTCGAGGCGGCACTCCGGCGCGCCTGCGCGGCGGGCTGCTCGGGGTTCGTCGCGGGTCGCTCGGTGTGGCAGGAGATCAAGCAGCTCCCGGACACCGCGCGGCGGGACGCGTTCATCGACTCGACCGCGGTCAAGCGCTTCGCGTCGTTGACCTCGATCGTGCACAAGGCCGCGACGTCAGTGTGGTCGAAGGTCCGCGTCGAGGACGATCTGGACGTGGACTGGCACCACCGCTACGGCGAGGCGGCCCGATGACGCCGTACCGCGGCGTGCTCGTGGCCGACCTCGACGGCACGATCACCGACCCGCACGAGCCGCTGACCGCGGCCCGGGCGCGGTTGCTGACCGCACTCGTCGCCGACGGTGTGCTCATCGCCGTGGTCAGCGGCTCGTCGGCCGCGGACATCGGCGCGCGGGTCTGTGCCCGGATCGATCGGGTCCACCGGTCCGGTTTTCTGTTGTACGCCAACAATGGCGGCTGCTGCTTCCAGGTCGACGACGATCTCGGCCAGGTCTACGCCTACAACCACGCCGCGGAGTTCTCCCGCCACCGCGCCGAAGTCCACGCCGCCGTGACGAAGTGCGCACAGGACAAGGGACTCGGCGACGTCGGCCGGGTGCCCGGCAAGCTCGCGCCGAGCGGGCGGGTGTGCGTCGAGGACCGGGAAAGCCAGACCACGGTGACACTGCGCGGTTTGGCGCACCACCGGCCGGAGTTGGTGGGCGCGCTGACCCGAACCCTGGGCGAGCGCCTGCTGGTCCGCGCCGCGGGCCGCAAGTCCATCGACATCACCCTGGTCCGCTCCACCAAGGCTTTCGCGGCCGAACACCTCGCGAGCCGCGGGCCGCTCCCGGCGGACGTGGTGATCGCGGGCGACTCGTTCGGCCCCGGCCAGGCCGATCTGGATCTGTTGCGTCCGGCGCTGCGGCCCGCCACCGTGTTCTGCGCGGGCGATACCGCGCCCGACGTACCGGGATTCACCGTCGTTCGGTCGACCAGTCCGGGTCGCCGAGGCGACCTACACGTTCCTGCGATCACATTTTCGACCCACCGGGGTATGAGCTGACGGGGAGGACACATGCCAGTCGTCGCGCTGGAAGAGTACGGCGAGATGTTGGATCGGGCCAAGCACGGCCAATTCGCCTATCCGGCGGTGAATGTCCGCTCGTCGGTGGCCCTGCACGCGGCGCTGCGCGGCTTCGCCGAGGCGGGCAGTGACGGCATCGTCCAGCTCACCGTGCGGAGCACGGAATTCTGGTCGGGCAGCTATGTCAAGGACCAGCTCATCGGCGCCACCGCGTTCGCCGACTTCGCCAGGGCGGTCGCGGTGGGGTATCCGGTCAACATCGCGCTGCACACCGACCACTGCCCGCGCGAGGACGTCGACACCTTCCTGCGGCCGCTGATCGGGGCGTCGCACGAACGGGTCGCGTGCGGGCGGGAACCGTTCTTCCAGTCGCACATGTGGGACGGCTCCGCGCTTCCGTTGGCGGAGAACCTGACCATCGCCGAAGACCTCTTGGCCGCCTGCGACAAGGCCCGCGCGATCCTGGAGATCGAGATCGGCGTGGTCGGCGGCGAGGAGGAGGGACTTTCCGGCGAAGGCGGCGAGAAACTGTTCTCCACACCGGAAGACGCCCTGCGCGCGGTGCGGCGGCTGGGCGCGGGCGAGCGCGGCCGCTATCTCGTCGCGGCGACGTTCGGGAACGTGCACGGGGTGTACAAACCGGGCAACGTCACGTTGACACCCTCGATCCTGCGCGACATCCAGACCGCGGTCGGTCAGCGCCTCGGCCGGGACAAGCCGCTGGATCTGGTGTTCCACGGCGGTTCCGGGTCGCGGCCCGCCGATATCGCCGAAGCGGTGTCCTACGGCGTCGTCAAGATGAACATCGATACCGACACGCAGTACGCCTTCACCCGGCCGATCGCGGACTACATGTTCACCAACTATGCCAAGGTGCTCAAGGTCGACGGCGAACTCGGCAGCAAGAAGGTCTACGACCCGCGCGCGTACCTGGAGCGCGCGGAGGAAGGCATGGCCGCCCGAGTGGCCCAAGCCTGTGTGGACCTCGGATCGGCGGGCAACACGATGGTGGGCCGCGGATGACCGAGATCCTCGACCGCTACGTGTCCGGCCTCGACGAGGACGGCACCTGGCGCGCCCTGACGACACTGCCCGAGAAGTTCGCGCGGTTCCAGACCGAAACCCCGTTCCGGGAGAGTTGGCGCACGGCCGTCGACGTCCTCGGCGGTGCCGCATTGCCGCTGTTCCAACGCCTCGCGATCCTGACGCTGAAGCCCGACGCCGTCCTGTCCAGGAAGGCGGACGCGGTTCTCGACTACCTGCTCGACCACGGTTTCCTCCCGGTGCACGCCGAAACGTTCCGCTACACCAGGTCCACGACCCGCGACCTGTGGCGCAACCAGTGGAACGTGGCCACGCTGGACCGCATCGAGGTCAGCGACCTGGTGCACTACCGCACCGACGCCATGACGGTTTTCCTGCTGGACACCTCGGACCCGCTCGACATCCCCGCCGCGCCCCGGCTGACCCGGCTGAAGGGCTCCGCGTTTCCGGCCGACCGCGAGGAATTCCACCTGCGGTACCAACTCGGCGCGCCCAACCGGGTCATGGTGCTCGTGCACTGCCCCGACGAGCCCGCCGACATCGTCCGGGAACTGGGCGTGGTCTTCGACACCGAGTCGCTGACCCGGATCTACGCCGCGCTGGGGCGCGCGCTGCGCACCGGCACCCCGGCCGACCTGTCCGGCGACATCGACAAGCTCTACGCGGGCACCGAGGCCGTCAGCCTCTCGGTTGCCGACGCCGTCGCCGAGTTCACTGTGGACATTGCCCGGCGCGGGCGCGCCGGGGACGCGGACGGCCAGGCCGCCGCGGCGCGCGTGCTGGACGCGCTGTCCGGGCCACCGCTGGACTGGCGGGCGTGGTCGGCCGATGTCCGACGCTGCGGGATCGACGTCACCGACTGGATTCCCACGCTGGTCGCCAGCCACCACATCCAGCACGACCTGCCGGACGCCAAGACCCTGATCCGGGAGACCGGCAGGCGGCGGTGGCTGGCGGGCGAGGGGTTGATGGTCCGGTGAAGGACACCCGCGCACGGCTGCTGGCTCGTGGCGGAGTCGCGGCACTCGGCGGTCTGGCGGTGCTCACCGCCGTCGTGCCCGGAGCGCCCGCGCGGCCCGAGGCTGCGGTCGCGTCGGCGGCGTACCGGTTCGGCCGGTCGCGGCCAGGGTGGGTCGGGGCGATGCGGACGATCACGCGCCTCGGCGACCACGGGGTCGGCTTCGTCGTGGGCGGGGCGCTGGCGGGCGGCCTGATCGCGCGCCGCGACTGGGGGCGGGCGGCGGCGGTCATCGTCGCGACCCCGGTGCCGCAGCTCGCGGCCTTGCTGCGCAGGCACATCGAGCGGCCGCGGCCCGCGCGCAAGTTCGTCGACTCCACCGACTTCTCGTTCCCCAGCGGCCACGCGACGACCTCGACCACCACGGCACTCATCGTCTCAATAGGACTGTGGCCCTACCTGTCCGGCGACGCGCGCCAGTGGCTGTTCGGCTGCGCCGCGCTGATGATCACCCTGGTCAGCCTGAGCAGACTCGCCCTCGCCGCACACTGGCCGACCGACGTGCTCGGCGGCTGGCTGCTGGCGATCGCGGGCGTGCTGATCCCGTTCGCCGCGGCCGCACCCTGGTGGCGGACGGTGGATTCGGCCTGCTGAGGCTCAGACCGCCTTGGCGCGCAACAGGTCCACGCCCGCACCGTGGAGCTGGTCGAACGCCGCGGGACGGTTGGTGAGCAGCAGCAGAAACGCGGCCGTCGCGCCGCGGATCTCAGGGCCGTCGCCCGCGGTCCAGCCGGAATCCTCGGCCACCAGTCGGAATCCGCGGAACCGCCTGCGCGGGTTGAACGGCACGCGCAGCGACCACAGGCCCTCGACGCCCGCGCGGGCGGCGTCCGGCGGCAGGGCGATCGTCCGGCCGAGCGGGATCGTGATGTCCTGGGTGTGCGTCAGCACGTCCATGACCGTGGTGCCCGAACCGGTTCCCGGCGCGGGCGGGATGCGCCGCGAGCCCGCGTACTTGCGCAACTGCGCGATGATCTCCGAGGTGGGCAGTTCGGCGTGGGTGCGGGCGGTCTGCCGGATCATCCGGTCGAAGCTGCCCCTGGCGCGCACGAACTCGACCAGCCAGGTGCCGTTCCCGACCTGCGGCGGCAACGTCAGGTGCGCCGCGACGTCGCGCACCCGCCACCCCGCGCACAGCGACGGCTGCTCCCACTCGGCTGCCGAGAGGTCCTCCAGCAGGTCGGCCAGCCGCAGCCTGCCTGCCTCGACCTCGCTCCACACCCGCGCGTCGTCCATGGGAATCCCTACTGTTCGGGGCAGCCGTGCCGCACAAGCCTACGAGGCACCGTCCCCGGGCGGCTACGTCGCGCCGGAACTCCGCACTATCGCGGAGGTTCCGGTGCCCGACGCCCGACGGAGGTCGGCGACTACTTGGCGATCAGCAGCAGCAAGGCGCGGCCGCGCAGGACGTACTGGGTCGACGTGCCGCCGATGAGTGCCTCCGTGCCAGGAGTGGCGACCTGGCCGGGACCTTCGGCCCACCCGGAGGTGTCCGTCACCCGGTACCACTGCTTGCCCACGGGCGGCGCGGGCAGCGTGAACGTGACATCACCGGACCAGCCGTTGTAGGCGATGTAGTGGGTGGCCGGGTCGCCGAGTTCGCTGCCGTCCAGCCGCCAGGCGATGGCGTGGTTGTTCGGGTTGCCCCAATAGCCCGCGTCGGGCGCGACGCCCGCCGGGGTGAACCACTGGAGTTGGCCGAGGCCGTTGCCGTTGGTGTCTGCGGCGGTGTAGAAGTTCACGGGCCGCAGCGCCGGATGCGCCATCCGGTAGGCGGCCAGCCGCTGGGCGTAGGTCTTGAAGTTGGCCTGATCCGCGGTGGGCGACCAGCTCTGCCAGTTGGCGCTGGAGTCCACATTGTACGGATTGTTGTTGCACCGCACGCCGCGCAGGTTCTCGTCGCCGCCGGTGAGCATGGGGGTGCCCGCGGACAGCAGCAGGAACGCCAGCCCGGTGCGCGCGGCCTTGCGCTGGTCGGCTGGATTGCCGCCCTGGTCCCACGAGATGTTGTCGTCACTGCCGCCGTCGGACGGGCCGTACGGCCACGGCTGCCCGTTGTTCTTGCCGTTGCAGGAATACAGGTCGCCGAGCGTGAAGCCGTCGTGCGCGACGATGAAGTTGACCGAGTTCCACGGCCTGCGACCGTCGTCGGCGTAGAGGTCCGACGAGCCCGCGAACCGGGTGGCCAGCTCGCCGGGGGTCACGGCGGTGACGCCGAGTTGGTTCTGGTCGCGGCGCAGGCTGTCGCGGTAGACACCGTTCCACTCCGACCAGCCGGACGGGAAGTTGCCGACCTGGTAGGTGCCCGCGCCGATGGCCCACGGCTCGGCGATCCAGTCGACACCGGTACCGCCGCCCGCCGGTCGCGGCGGCAGCTCGCGGGTGATCCGGTTCAGCGCGGTGCCCGGATTCACCTTGTCGTAGGCGAAACAGCCGTGCTGGCAGGTGTTGCCCAGCACCGACGCGAGATCGTGCCGGAAGCCGTCGACGCCGAGGGTGTTCTTCCAGTACGCCAACGAGTCCACGATGAGGTTCTGCGCGATCGGGTTGAAGGTGTTGAAGTTCCCGCCGACCCCGGTGTTGTCCCACGAGTTCTGCAGGTCGCCGGTGAGCGAGTGATAGGTCGGATTGTCCAAGCCACGCCAGGAAAGCAGGTTGTAGACGCGCTTGTCCGCGCCCATCTGGTAGCCCTCGCCCGTGTGGTTGTAGACCACGTCGGTGAACACCTTGATGCCCGCGTCGTGGAACGCGCGCACCATTGCCTTGAACTCGGCGGTCGGACCGCCCGCGGACTTGTCGGCGGCGTAGCGCCGGTCGGGCGCGAAGTAGTTCAGCGTCGCGTATCCCCAGTAGTTGTCGTCCGCCGTGCCGGTGGGGTCGACGTCGTTGGCGTCGTTCTGGCTTTCCTGGACCGGCAGGAACTCCACGGCGGTGACGCCGAGCGCGGCCAGGTACCCGGCCTTGAGGCCCGCGCCCCGGTAGGTGCCGCGGTACGCGGCGGGGATCGAGGTGTCGTTCTTGGTGAAACCGCGCACGTGGACCTCGTACACCAGGTCGTCCTTGAGCGCCCGGGTCGGCTTGGCGCCGATACCGCCGGTGCCCGCCGCCAGCACGATTCCCTTGGGCGCCTGCGGTCCACTGTCGACAGTGCGCGTGGCGGGACCGCTCTGGTAGCCGCCCTCGCTGCTCACCGTCGGCGTTCGCGGATCGTGACTGACCTCCAGCGCGTACGGGTCGAGCAGCAGTTTGTTGGGGTTGAACCGATTCCCGCTCGCGTCGACATCGGTCACGAAGCCCGCCGACGAGCCCTTGGTCCATCCCGTTGTGTAGGGCCAATTCGGTCCCCAGGACCGGTATCCGTAGTAGACGGCACCGGTTATCCCGTGGGTGTCGCGCAGTTCGGCGACACTGACCGTTGTCGAGAACACTGCGGTGGCGCTGTCTTTCGCGAGGAGGTAGCTCACCTTCTCCTGCGCACCGCTGGGCGCGCCGTAGACGTACAGCGCGATCCGCGTGGCCCGCGACGAGTACACCCGGAACGAGATGGCGGACCCGGTGCCGTCATACCGCGCGCCGAGCGCGTTCGTGTCGATGCCCGCGAGCGCTGGCGCGTGGGTGACCGGATTCGCCACCGCCAGCCCTGCCGCCGCGATCACCACGGCGGCCAGCGCCCGGCCGAAGCGTCGAGTTCGGTCGAGTCCCATGCCGTGCCCCCAGCGTCGCCGTTGTCGCCAGCGTCGTGAGTATCGGGGACGCGGCGTGCGGTCCGCCAGAGTCCAACCGGTTACTCAAGGATCAGGTGAAACCTGACCTGACAATTCGGACAGTGATGGTGTGACTCACTCGGTCGGGGCCTGGACACCACCCGCACGGTCGGCGCTGACCGGCGGTGCCGACGGCCACGATGCGGGGGTGACTGTCGATCTCCGCCCGCTGCCCGCCCGTCCCCCGGCCGGGGTCGCGGCGACCGCGCGCGCCGCCGATCTGGCGCCCCTTCCGTTGATCGACATCAGGATCGGCCGCGGCTACGACCCGCTTGCGGTCGTCTCGGCGGTGATCGACCCGGTGGTGCGCCGATGGTGTCCAGACGGCCCCACCGCCGAGCGCGTCGCGCTGGCCGTGCACGAGGCGGTGGCCGACACCATCCGGCACGGCAACGGCGCGCGCACGGGCGGCACGGTCGAGGTCACCCTCTCGGTCGATGGCGACGATCTGGTTGTCGAGGTCATCGATCCCGGCTCGGGGGTGGACCGGGGGTCCGGCGGCCGGGGCCTGTTCCTCATCCGCCAGGCCATGGACAGCGTCGAGGTCGCGCGCACCGCGGACGGCCGCACGGCGCTCGTGCTGCGCACCCGAATTCCGGTGCGTTCCGCCCCGGACAGCGAGCACGTGACTCACTCGGTAGTGGACAGAGATCACCCACACGGCAGGCGCTGGGCGGGGCCGCCGACCGCCACGATTCGGGGGTGATTGTCGTCGGGCTCCTTCGCCTGACCACGCGGGCAGGGTGCGGCGACACCCGGCCGGTCCGACCGAGGTCCGCTCCACCAACCCGCCCGGTGGAGCGGACCTCACCCTGTGTGCCCTACGAGTCAGTGGCGCGTCTGCGCGCGGTCCACAGCCCGAGGGCGGCGATGGCGGCGATCACCACGATCCCGATCACCAGGCCCAGGTTTCCGCCACTGTCGGCGGGTCGCGTGGCGGCGACCGGGTCCGGGCTCGCGGTGGAACCGCTTGTCTGTGTCGGCGAGGACGTGGTCGGCGCCCCGGATGTCGACGCTGTGGAGGTCGGTGGCGGCGCGGTGTCCGCGGTGGTTGTCGCGGGCTGACCAGGCGCTATCGAGGTGGCGGGTGGCCGCGCGGCTGTCGTGGTCGGTCCGGGTGCGCCAGGCGGGGCGACCGTGGTGGTCGGCTTCGGTGGCGGCGGCGGAGGTGGCGGCGGGGGCGCCACCGGGGGCGCGACGCCCGGCTGCCTGCCCGCGCCGAACGCCCACCCCTCGACGCCGCCGGGCGCCGGGTTGTAGGCCCCCGCGCCCGAACTGCCGTAGGACCACGAGCCGCCCTGGCCGTGCCAGTAGGACCAGTACGCCGTGGTCGGGGAGGTGAACACGCAGGCGTCGGCCGCCGCGGTCGGCTTTCCGTTGATCCGACAGACGAATCCGGGCTGGCGCGACGCGAACGTGTAGCCGTACCCGGCGCCGGAGAGCGCGGCCAGGCCGCTGCCCGGGTCGCCGCCCGCGCAGCCTGTCTGGACCCCGCCGCCGAGTGGACCGAAGTCCACCACCACGGTCACCCCCGCGCAGGCGGCCCGCGCGGGGGTCGGCGCGACGAACAACCCCGCGACACCGAGCCCGGCGACGGCCAGCGCCGCCAGGCCCCGCCGCCACAGCGCCGTCACGGCCCGGCCGTCTCGTCGGTCATCGCCGGGTACGGCGCTGTCGGGCCAGCAGGACGACCGCCAGTCCGCCGATCAGCAGCATCGCGCCCAGGCCGACCGCCGGGCCGACGTTCGCGCCGGTCGACGCCAGGTCCGTGGGGGTCGTGCCGCCCGCGACCGGTGTGGTCGTGGTGACCGGGGTGGTGTCCGACGTGGTCGTCCCCGGCGTCGTAGCCGACGTGGTGGTGACCGTGGTCGTGGTGGTGGTCGGCGTGGTGGTCGGGGTGGCGCAGTCGAGGACCGGGGCGGGGGCGACGGCGCCCTCGGCGGACACCTCGGTCAGGCCCACCCCGGTGATGCCCAGGATGGCCTGGGTGGTCGAGCGGATCGCGTTGGCCGCGGAGAAACCGGTCTCGTCGTACGCGATCGCGCCCCGGTCCGCACCGGCGCCCGTGCAGCCGACCTGAAGGGAGGCAAGGAATTCGACCGCGTTGTCGGCTCCGACAGTGCGCTGGCCCGCGTGCAGCGCCTGCGCCGCGAGCCCGGTGCTGTTGGCGTTCACCACGGTGGTCGGGCCGCTGCCCGCGAACCCGCCGTCAGTCTGCTGCACGGTTTCCAGCCAGTCGAGCGCCTCGCCCGCGGCCGCGGTCCGGGCCGCCGCGAGCAGCGCCTGCACGGCGAACCCGGTGGTGTCCACATCGGACATACACGGGGTCTGCTCCAGGTACAGGGGGAATCCGCCGTCCGCGCACTGGGTGCCCACCAAGTAGTCCACCGCCGCGACCGGCGCCGTGGCGTGGCGTTCCAGCGCGATCACCGCGAGCGACTGGGTGATGCCGTTGCTGAAGTCGCCGAAGCCGGACTTGTCGCTGAACCGGCCCGATGGCGCCTGCAGCGCGGTCAGCCCCGCGACGAGATCGACCCCGCCGAACGCGGTCGGGTCCACCCCCTGCGCCGCGGCGACCAGCGCGAGCTTCGCGTGCGGACCGGCGTAGGAGTCGGTACCGCCGAGGTAGCCCGCCAGGATGTCCGGCTTCGCCAGCCAGGCCGTGGCCTTGGCCGCGAACTCTTGCGCCACACCGGCGGCGTCCAAGGCCAGCACGGTGTCGGCGGTCAACCCCTGGTCCGGGTAGGCCACGCCGTCGAACACGGTCTCCATGCGCTCGCCGTCGACCAACTGCCGCGCCAGCCACCCGGCGGCCGCCTCGGCGGGCACCGTCGTCGTGGGCGGGGTGTCGGCCACCGCTGACACCGGACCGGCGAGGACGACGGCCACCGCGGATAACGCCGCGGCACAGCTTCTACGGGTGAGGGACGAACGGGTCACCGGACACGCCTTTCTCGGTCAAGGCGCGAACGGCTGACCGGACCAGGGGCGCACGGCGTCCGGCATTCCGACCCGCGGACCTCGACGGGTATGTGGAGCCACCGCGCCCGGCGGGTGTTCGGGCTCGTCGCCGTGGAGGCGACCTACCGTTGCGGGTCAGCGCCGGAATCGGACCGGTCTTCCCCCGCATGGACGCGGATGCAGTTGTCGCCCCGCATGCTCGACCACTGGCCGCGCGGTGTCAATCCGCCGCCGGTGGTTGATGCGTAGGGAAACTGGCGCAACCACGCCCGCGCTGACCGGCCCTGGCCAGCACGCGGTCGATCAGCGGGCTCGCGGCGCCGGTATACCGGGCGGGGTCGAGCAGGTCGGAGAGTTGGGCCGGGGTGAGCAGTCCGGTGAGTTCGTCCCGCGCGGCGAGGATCTCGATCAGCGGCTTTCCCGTGGTGTCGGCGGCAAGTGACGCCTCGGCCAGCAGTCGTTTCGCGGTCGCCTTGCCGATGGCGGGGGCGAGCACCACGTTCAGCCGCTCGGTGACGATCTCGCCGCGAGTGAGCCGGACGTTGTCGAGCATCCGGTCCGGGTGCACGCGCAGGCCCTCCGTGAGTTCGGCCGCGAGGTGCGCGGCACCGCCCGCGAGGCGCAACGCTTCGCGCAGCGGCTGCCACTCGGCGTGCCAGGCGCCGGCCGGGCGTTCGTCCTCGGCCAGCATGGACTGGGCCAGCACCAACGAGTGCGCGGGAACCTGGCGCGCGGCGGTGACGATCAGCGTTGCCAGCACGGGGTTGCGCTTCTGCGGCATCGCCGAAGACGCGCCGCGGCCGGGCGCGGCGGGCTCGGACAATTCGCCGATCTCGGTGCGGGACAACGTTTGCACGTCGAGGGCCACCTTGCCCAGGGCCCCGGTGACGAACTGCAGGACCGCGCCGAGGTCGGCGATCGGGGTGCGCACGGTGTGCCAGGGCAGCACCGGCTCGGCGAGCCCGAGTTCGGCGGCGAACGGCGCGATCAGCTCCGTGCCGTCGAACCGGCCGCCGGGGGCGTCGAGCGCGGCGTACTCCGCGTACGCGGCCAGAGTGCCCGCCGCGCCACCGAGTTCGGCGGGCAGCGTGGTCGCGCGGACCCGGTCCAGCGCGTCCAGCACGAGCTGCAGCCAACTCGCCGCCTTGAGGCCGAAGGTGATCGGCACCGCGTGCTGGGTGAGCGTCCGTCCTGCTTGGACAGTCGCGCGGTGCTCGTCGGCCAGTTTCGCCAGTGCGCGGACGATCCGGTCCAGGTCGGCCGCGATCAGGTCGAGGACGCGCCGGGCGATCAGCATGCACGCCGAGTCGAGGACGTCCTGGCTGGTCGAGCCGCGGTGGACGTACTCGGCCGCGGCGGGGGCGTCGGCGGCGACCACCGCGGTGAACGCGGTCACGAACGCCACCACCGGATTCGCCGCCGCCCGCGCCCGGCGGGCCAGGTCGACCAGGTCCAGCCGCTCCGCGCGCGCCGCGGCGCTGATCGCCCGCGCGGCCGACTCGGGCAGCAGACCCAAGCCTGCCTGTGCGCGGGCCAGCGCCGCCTCGACGTCCAGCATCGCCTGCAGGAAGGCTTCGTCGGTGACCTCGGCCTCGACCGGGCAGCCCGCCCAGGTGGGGGCGAGCAGCCCCGAGTCGGTACCGGCGGGGTGGGTCATTCTGCGTCTCCGTAGTGCTTCAGTGGGCCGCGGGCAGCGGCGGCGTGACCGCGAGGCCGAGGTTCATCTCACTCACCGCGCGGATATTAGCCGAGTTCCGCACCCGCCTTCCCGCGACGTGCGGATTAATTGGATCTTCCGCTGCATCAAACGCCGCGTAATTATCGCCCGGACGCGGAGTGCGCGACTAACGAAATCGGCGTGACGAATTCATGGACATCTCGTAGTGCGCTTCCGGGTGTCAACGAAGCATGACCGAAGAACGGCGGGAGTGGCCGTGCCTGTATGAATGATTAGGTAAGGATCTTCGCGTCAACACATCGGCAGTGGGGGAGCGTCATGCGCGTACTCTTCGTCATCTGGCCCGCGCCAGCGCACTTGTATCCGATGATTCCACTCGCCAGGGCGCTGCGGGACGCCGGGCACGAGGTGCGGATTGCGTCGCACCAGACAATGGCCGACGCCATTACCTCGGCCGGACTGACGCCCGTTCGCATCGGAGATCCTGATGTCGTTCCGATGGGCGCCACCCGGCAGTATCCGGCGGCCGCGATCGGGCAGCTCCTGACCGCCTCCGCCGAACTGGACATGCCCGACGGCGTCCGTGACCCGTGGGACATCTTCGCCCTGGTCATGCTCACCACGGCTTGGGAGTTCCTGCCGCCGGGCGCACCGGCCGACCAGTACCGGCCCGGCGTGGACGACCTGGTGGAGTTCACCGGTCAGTGGCAGCCGGACCTGGTCCTGTGGGACCACTGCGCCCCGGCCGCGGCGATCGCCGCCAGGCTGAGCGGGGCCGCGCACGCACGGTTCACGCCGTGGCAGGACTACTTCGGCTGGAGCGTGGACAAGTACGCCGAACGCACCGGCAAACCGCTGGCGGACCACCTGCTCGCCGAGACCGTGCGGCCGATCGCCGAGCGGTTCGGGGTCGAACTGGATCGCGAGTTGCTGCTCGGCCAGTGGACCGTCGACTCGCTGCCCGCCGGCTTCCGCCTGCCGACGTCGGTGAAGACCGTGCTCGCGCGGCCCAGCCACTACTCGGCGTCCGTCCCCACCCCGGACTGGCTGCGCGAACCACCGCGGCGGCCGCGGATCGCCATGACCATGGGCCTGTCGCTGCGACAACTGTTGCCGGACCACAAGGTCGTGTGGGAACACGTCCCGCACCTGTTCGACGCCGTCGCCCGCCTCGACGTCGAGGTCGTCGCCACGCTGAACCAGATCCAGCTCAGCGGGGTCGACAGCATCCCGTCGAACGTGCGGATCGTCGACTATGTGCCGCTCGACCAACTGTTGCCCACGTGCACCGCGCTGATCTCGCACGGCGGGGTGAGCACGTTCGTCAGCGCGGCCCACCACCAGGTGCCGCAGCTCATCACCGACTCCGACGCCCCGATCATCGAGCGGTACCCCGCGTCCACGGCCACGGCCACCTACGTCACCTCGCGCGGCGCCGGGTTGCGCGTGGACATCAGGAACCCGTCGACGGAGACGATGCGTCAGCAGATCGAGCAGGTGCTCGCCGATCCGTCGTTCCGCGAGGGGACCGCCCGCGTCCACCAGGACCTGATGGCGATGCCCGGCTATCCCGAGGTCATCGCGACGTTGGAGCAACTCACCGCGGAACACCGGTCCCGCTGAGCGGACAACGACCTACTGGAGGAACAGTGTCCCTGGACAACGGCTGCCCGGCTGCCAAGACAGAGCTGATGTTGCACACCCACCGGGTCGACGAGCCGCTCGGCCCGCCCTTCCTGGCCGCCATGGAGACCGGCGCCCCGGTGTGGGTGGTGCAGCGGCACCCGGAGGCCCGGCAGGTGCTGACGGATCCGCGGTTCGACCGCGCGTCCCTGTTCGCCCCCGACGCGCCCGCGCTCACGCGGTACCCGAACCTGCTGACCGACCCCAACATCCTCAACAATCTCGACGGGGAGGAGCACCGACGGCTACGCCGCACGGTGAGCAGGGCGTTCGCCCCCAGGGCCATCGCCCGCTGGCGTCCCTGGGTCGCGTCGGTCGTGGAGGGGCTGATCGACCGGATCGCCGACGGACCCCGCCCCGCCGACCTCATCGCCGGCTTCGCCAGTTCGCTGCCCAGCGCGGTGCTCAGCAGGCTGATGGGCCTCGACGAGTACGACAGCGAACGCCTCGCCTACTGGTGCGACCACGCCTTCTCCACCACGGCATTCCCGCCGGAACAGGTCCGCGCGGCCCTGGCGGAGTTCGCCGCGTTCGGCGCCGAGGTCGTCGTGCGGCGGCGCGCCGAGCCGGGGGACGACCTGGTCAGCTCGCTGATCATGGCCGCGGACGAGGACGGCGGGCTGCCGGAGGAGCAGATCGTCGGCCTGATCACCCTGTTGACGGTGGCCGGGCACGAGGTCATGGCCACCGTCATCGCCAACGCGATCGTGTACCTGCTCACCGACGGCGGCGACGCATGGCGCGAACTGGGCAGCGACGAGAGCCTCGCGCCGATCGCGGCGGAGAACATGCTGCGCGGCATCTCGATCGGCGGCGAAGACCTGCCCGGGTTCGTGCGCCGGGCGCGGGAGGACGTCGAGCTGGGCGGGGTGCTGATCAAGAAGGGAGACCTGATCGCGGCGGACGTGCAGGTGGCCAACCTCGACCCCGACGTCTACCCGAAGGACCCGAGGGACCACCCCTTCAGCGCGCAGAGCACCCCGCACCTCGGCCTCGGCGCGGGCCCGCACTTCTGCCTCGGTGCGTGGCTGGCGAAGCTGGAGATGGAACTGACGCTGCACCGGCTGCCGAACCGGCTGCCGGGGCTGCGGCTGGACGTGGCGCCCGAGGACATAGTCTGGCGCGGTGGCCAGATGACCCGCAGCCCGCAAACCCTGCCGGTCACCTGGTAACGACCCGCGATTCCCTGATCGAGTCATTTCTGTCATGCGCCCTGCAATGAGGAGTTTTCGACCCATGTCGGCGATATCACGACAATCCGGTCTCGGTCAGCCAATCGCAGTGGTCGGAATTTCGTGTCGCTTCGCGCGGGCGGCCGATCACCGCGGATTCTGGGCGGTGCTCAGTTCGGGCGCGAACACCATTACCGAGATCCCGGCGGAGCGCCGCGAAGGCGACTATTCGACCTACGGCGAGACCGGCGCCCGGTGGGGCTCGTTCGTTGCCGGGGTGGGGGAGTTCGATGCCGGTTTCTTCGGCGTCTCGCCGAAGGAAGCGGCCGCGATCGATCCGCAGCAGCGGCTGGTCCTCGAACTGAGCTGGGAAGCTCTGGAGGACGCGGGCATCGTCCCCGAGTCGATCCGGGACACCCGGGGTGGCGTTTTCGTCGGTGCGGGCCGCGACGACTACGCCAGGTTGGCCCAGGGGGACAGCAATCAGCACACCTTCGCAGGTGTGCAGCGCGCCAACATCGCCAACCGGGTGTCCTATTTCTGCGGCCTGCGCGGCCCGAGCATGGTCGTGGACACCGGCCAGTCCTCGTCGTTGGTCGCGGTCCACCTGGCCTGCCAGAGCCTGCTCGCCGGAGAGTCCGAGATCGCGCTGGCGGGCGGGATCAACCTCAACCTCGCCGCCGCGAGCGCGCGGGACGCCGCGCGGTTCGGTGGACTGTCGCCGGACGGGCGGTGCTACACCTTCGACGCGCGGGCCAACGGTTTCGTGCGCGGCGAGGGCGGGGCGGTGGTCGTGCTCAAGCCGTTGGCCGCCGCGCTGGCCGACGGCGACCGGATCTACAGCGTGATCAGCGGTGGCGCGGTCAACAACGGCGGCGGCGACGGTCTCACCGTGCCGAGCCGCGAGGCGCAGGAGCAGGTGCTGCGGTCGGCGTACGAGCACAGCGGCGTCGACCCGGCACAGGTCGGCTACGTCGAGTTGCACGGTTCCGGTACCAGGGTCGGCGATCCGGTCGAGGCCGCCGCCCTCGGTACCGTGCTCGGCGCCGTCCGGTCGTCGGACGACCCGCTGCCGGTCGGATCGGTGAAGACCAACCTCGGGCACCTTGAGGCCGCCGCGGGCATCGCGGGCCTGGTGAAGGTCGTGCTGGCGATCCGGCACCGGCAGATCCCGGCCAGCCTGAACTTCGCCACCCCGAACCCGGAGATCCCGCTGGACTCGCTCCGGCTCCGGGTGTGCGCGCGGCCCCAGAGTTGGGCGGACGGACCGCGGGTCGCCGGGGTGAGTTCGTTCGGCCTCGGTGGGACCAACTGCCACCTCGTGCTCACCGACCCGCCACCGGCACCACCCCGGGACACGCCCCCGGGCGCCGTGGTCGGGCTGCCGTTCGTCCTGTCCGGGCGGACGCGGGCGGCACTGTGCGACCAGGCGAACCGACTGCGCGACTTCGTCGAGCGGCACCAGGAGATCGCCCTGGCCGACCTCGCCTACTCGCTGGCGACCACCCGCGCGGCGTTCGAGCACCGTGCCGCGCTCACCGTGCCCGACCGGGACGCCCTGCTGGCCGGACTGCACGCGCTCGCCGGGAACCAGGACGCGCCCGGACTGGTGGTCGCGCCGAGCCGTGGTGCGGAGCAGGCTCCTGCCACCGTGGACCTGGAGTTCGTCGGCGGCGGACGGCCCGACTGGGACTCGGTGTTCGACGGCAGCGGCGCCCGCGCGGTGCGGCTGCCGACCTACGCCTTCCAGCGGACCCGGCACTGGCTCGACGGGGCAGGCCAACCGGCTCGCCCGACGTCGGTGCGCACTACCCCGCGCGTGGACGACGGCAGCGAGCCGCTGCGGATGGTGCGGGAGCAGGCGGCGCTGGTGCTGGGGCACGCCGACTTTGGCGACGTCGACCCGGACCGCTCCTTCGCCGACCTCGGGTTCACCTCGCTGATGGGGGTGGAACTCCACGAGCGGCTCGCACCCCTGGTCGGCACGTCGGTGTCCCGCACGGCGTTCCTGAACCATCCGACCCCCAGGGCGCTGGCGGGCCACCTGCGCTCGACCCCGGAGACGCCGGGTGCCGCGCGGGTGCCGGCGGACCCGAGGGACGAGTCGGTGGCGATCGTCGGCATGGCCTGCCGGTACCCCGGCGGCATCGCCACGCCTGCGGACCTGTGGCGGGTGGCGGCCCGCGGGGTCGACGCGATCGGCGACTTCCCGACCGACCGCGGCTGGGACCTCGACTCGCTCTACGACCCGGACCCGGACCGGCGCGGCACGTCCTACACCCGCCACGGCGGTTTCCTGTACGACGCGGCGGACTTCGACGCGGGCTTCTTCGGCATCTCCCCGCGGGAGGCACTGACCACCGACCCGCAGCAGCGACTGCTGCTGACCACGGCGTGGGAGGCGTTCGAGAACGCGGGCATCGACCCGGCGTCGATCAGGGGCAGCCGAACCGCGGTGTTCGCGGGCACCCTGAACCACGACTACTCCCCGCGGGTGCACACCGTGCCCAAGGGCCTGGAAGGCCACCTGATCACCGGCAACACCTCCAGCGTGCTGTCCGGTCGGGTCTCCTACGTCTTCGACTTGCGGGGGCCCGCGATCACCGTGGACTCGGCGTGCTCGTCGTCGCTGGTAGCCCTGCACCTGGCTGCCGACTCGCTGCTGCGCGGGGAGTGCACGCTGGCGCTGGCCGGTGGCGTCACGGTGATGGCGACCCCGGAGATGTTCGTCGAGTTCTCCCGGATGCGGGGCCTCGCGCCGGACGGCAGGTGCAAGCCGTTCGCCGCGGCGGCCAACGGCACCGCGTGGGCGGAGGGGGCAGGCCTGCTCGTGCTGGAGCGGCTGTCCGACGCCCGGCGCAACGGGCACCGCGTGCTCGCGATCGTCCGCGGCACCGCGGTCAACCAGGACGGCGCGTCCAACGGCCTCTCCGCCCCGAGCGGGCCCGCGCAGGAACGGGTCATCCGCGACGCGCTGGACAGCGCGGGGCTCGCGCCCGTCGACGTCGACGCGGTCGAGGCGCACGGCACCGGCACCCCGCTCGGCGACCCGATCGAGGCGCAGGCGTTGCTCGCCACCTACGGCCAGGACCGGCCCGCCGATCGCCCGCTGTTGCTCGGCTCGCTCAAGGCCAACATCGGGCACGCCCAGGCCGCCGCCGGGGTGGGCGGTGTGATCAAGATGGTGCAGGCCATGCGGCACGGGATGCTGCCGAAGATCCTGCACTTCGACGAGCCGAGCCCGCACGTGGACTGGGCGAGCGGGCACGTCGCACCGCTCGCCGAGCACACCCCGTGGCCGCCGTCCCGACGGCCGCGGCGGGCCGCGGTGTCCTCGTTCGGCATCAGCGGCACCAACGCGCACGTGATCATCGAACAGCCGCCCGCCGACCCTCGGCAGGCGCGACCGGTGCTGCCGCTGCTGCTGTCCGCCAAGACCGACGCCGCGGTGCGGGCGCAGGCGGCCCGGCTCGGCGACCACCTCGACCGCGACCCGGGCCTCGACCTCGCCGACGCCGGATTCACGCTGGCGACCGGCAGGGCCAGGTTCGACCACCGGGCCGTCGTCGTCGGGCGGGACCGCGACGACCTCCTGGCGGGGTTGCGGGCGATCGCCGCAGGCTCGCCCGCCCCGAACACCGTCACGGGACGGGCAGGCCGGACCAGCAGGCCGGTGCTGGTGTTCCCCGGGCAGGGCACGCAGTGGGCGGGCATGGCGGTGGACCTGCTCGCGTCCAGCCCGGCCTTCCGCGAGCAGTTGGCGGCCTGCCAGCGGGCGCTGGCGGAGTTCGTCGACTGGTCCCTGACCGACGTGCTCGCCGACGAGGCCGCGCTCGCCAGGGTCGACGTGGTGCAGCCCGCGCTGTGGGCGGTGATGGTGTCGCTCGCCGCGACCTGGCGGGCGCACGGGGTGTTCCCGGCCGCGGTCGTCGGGCACTCGCAGGGCGAGATCGCCGCCGCCACCGTCGCGGGTGGACTGTCCCTTTCCGACGGTGCGCGGGTGGTCGCGTTGCGCGGCAAGGCGATCCGCGCGCTGTCCGGCCAGGGCGGCATGGCGTCGGTCGCGCTGTCCCGCGACGAGGTCGCCGAACGGATCGGGCCGTGGTCGCGGCGCCTGTCCGTCGCCGCGGCGAACGGACCGGTGTCCACCGTGGTCTCCGGTGACCCGGCGGTATTGGACGAGTTCACCGACGCGCTGTCGGCCGACGGCGTGCGGGTGCAGCGGCTGCCGGTGGACTACGCGTCGCACTCGGCGCACGTGGAGCGGCTCCGCGACGTCCTGCTGCGTGAGCTGGGCCCGATCACCCCTCGCACGAGCGAGGTGCCGTTCCACTCGACGCTGACCGGCGAGCTGATCGACACCGCCGAGCTGGACGCCGAGTACTGGTACCGCAACCTGCGCAACCCGGTGGAGTTCGACCTGGTGCTCCGCTCGCTCGCCGAGCGGTATTCGCTGTTCGTCGAGTGCAGCCCGCACCCGGTGCTCACCGTCGGCGTGCAGCAGGTCCTCGACGAGCGGAAGGGCGGGGCCGCGATCGGGTCTCTGCGGCGCGGCGAGAGCACGATCGACCGTTTCCTGCTGTCCGTCGCCGAGGCGCACGCGCACGGCGCGGACGTCGACTGGACGACGGTGTTCCCGACGGGCAGGCGCGTGGACCTGCCCAGTTATTCGTTCCAGGTGGAGCGGTTCTGGCTGCTGCCGACCGGGTCCGCCGCCGCGGGCTCGCGCTCGTCGGACCACCCGCTGCTCGACGCCACGATCCCCCTCGCGGGCAGCGCGGGTGTGGTGTGCGTCGGCAGGTTGTCCCGGCAGGCCGAGCCGTGGCTGACCGACCACGCCGTCGACGGCACCGTGCTGCTGCCGGGCACCGGGTTCCTGGAGCTGGCACTGCACGCGGGCGAGGTGACCGGCTGCGCGGTGCTGGAGGACCTCACCCTCGAAGCCCCGCTGCGGATTCCCGAGCGGGGTGGGGTGGACGTCCAGGTCGCGGTCGGCGGCCCCGACCCGTCCGGCCGCCGGACCGTGACCGTCCACTCCCGACTGTCCACCGAGTCCGACGACGAGCTGTGGACCCGGCACGCGACCGGCGCCCTGGCACCGGCGGGCGGGTCGGGGGACGCGCTCACCGAGTGGCCGCCGCCCGGCGCCGAGCCGGTCGCGGTGGACGACGCCTACGAGCGGCTCGCCGACCTCGGCTACGAGTACGGGCCCGCGTTCCGGGGATTGCGGGCGATGTGGCGCAGCGGTGCCGAGCTGTACGCCGAGATCGTGCTGCCCGCCGAGGCCGGGGACGCCGGGCGGTTCGCCATCCACCCCGCGCTGCTCGACGCCGCGCTGCACCCGATCATCGTCGCCGCGCCCGACGAGTTGCGGCTGCCGTTCTCCTTCGCCGATGTGTCGCTGCACGCGCGCGCGGCGGCCGTGCTGCGGGTACGGCTCTCGCCCGACGCCTGCGGGGCCTTCTCGATCACGGCCGCGGACGCGACCGGTGCGCCGGTGTTCAGCGCGCGGTCGCTGGCGCTGCGGCCGGTCTCACCGGAGCAGCTCGGTTCGACCGGCCACGCCCACCAGCGCTCGCTGTACCGGGTCGACTGGCGACCGGTGTCGACCCCCGTCCCGAGGGCCGGTGCGCGGTGGGCGGTGCTCGGTGCCAGTGGGGACGGGCACGACCTCGGGCTCGGTGTGCCGGTGCACGACGGCCCCGCGTCGCTGCGCGCGGCGGACGGGCCGGTGCCCGACGTGGTGGTCGTGCCTGTCCCCACCGGAACCGACGCGCGCGGCCGCACCGGCCACGTGCTCGCCGTCTTGCAGGACTGGCTGGCCGACGAGACCTTCGCGGCGAGCAGGCTGATCGTCGTGACCCGGGGCGCGATCGCCACCGCCGACGACGCCGAGGTCCCCGAGTTGTCCAGCTCGCCGGTCTGGGGGCTGGTCCGCGCCGCCCAGTCGGAGAATCCCGGCCGCTTCGTGATCGTCGACCTCGACGGGCCCGCCCCCGGCCTGCTGCGGGCGGCGGCCGACGCGGGTGAGCCGCAACTGGCCGTGCGGGACGGGAACCTGCTCGCCCCGCGCCTGGCCAGGGCGACCGTGCCGGACGACGCGACGCCGCCGGTGCTCGACCCGCTCGGCACGGCGCTGATCACCGGTGGGATCGGCACCCTGGGCAGGCTGTTCGCCGAGCACCTGGTCACCCGGTACGGGGTGCGGAACCTGGTGCTCACCGGCAGGCGTGGCCGCGACACCGACGGCGCGGCCGAACTCGAAGCCGAGCTGACCGGTCTCGGCGCGCGGGTGACCATCGCGGCCTGCGACGTCGCCGACGCCGGGCAGCTTGCGGGCGTGCTGGCCGACATCCCGGCCGAACACCCGGTGACCGCCGTGATCCACGCGGCGGGCGTCCTCGACGACGGCACGCTCGCGTCGCTCGACCCGGGGCGGCTGGACACCGTGCTGCGCCCGAAGGCCGACGGTGCCTGGAACCTGCACACCCTCACCGAGGGGCTCGACGTCCGCGCGTTCGTGCTGTGCTCGTCGGTCGCCGGGATCATCGGCAACCCGGGACAGGCCAACTACGCGGCCGCCAACACGTTCCTGGACGCGTTGGCCCACCACCGCAGGGCGGCCGGGCTGCCCGCGACGACGCTGGCTTGGGGGCTGTGGGCGCGGAACACCGGCATGACCGGGCACCTGAGCACGGCCGACCGGTCGAGGATGGCCCGCAACGGCCTGGTGCCGCTGCCCGCCGACCAGGGTCTCGCACTGTTCGACGCAGGCCTCGCCATGGACTCGGCGCTGCTGGTCGCGGCCCGGCTCGATCTGGCCGCGCTGCGCGACGCGGCGAGGTCCGGCACGGGGTCGCCGCTGTTCACCGAACTGGTCGGCACCGTGCGCCCGATCGCCCGCGCACCCCTCGGCGGGCAGGCGGCGACACCTCCCGCGCTCGACGCCAGGGCGATGCTGGAGCTCGTCCGCACGACGACGGCCATCGTGCTCGGCCGGGGACCATCGGGCTCGGTGGACGAGGAACTGGCCTTCGGCGAGCTGGGCGTCAACTCCCTTGCGGGGCTGGAACTCCGCAACGAACTCAACGCCGCGACGGGTCTGCGGCTGCCCGCCACGGCGGTGTTCGACTACCCGACACCCGTCGCGCTGGCGAGCCACCTGTCCGACCTGGTGCGGGGCTCGACGGCCGCACCCACCGCCGTGGTGGAGCGGCCTCGGGTGTCCACTTCGGACGAGCCGATCGCCGTGGTGTCGATGGCGTGTCGGCTGCCGGGTGGGGTGTCCGACCCGGAGGGCCTGTGGCGGTTGGTCGCGGAGGGCCGGGACGCGGTGGGCCCGTTTCCGGCCGACCGGTGGGATGTCGACGCGCTCTACGATCCTGACCCGGACGCCGTCGGCAAGTGCTATGCGCGCCACGGTGGTTTCCTCGACGACATCGAGTCCTTCGACCCCGCCTTCTTCGGCATCACACCGAAAGAAGCCGAGGCGATGGATCCGCAGCAGCGGCTGCTGCTGGTGACCGCGTGGGAGGCGCTGGAGCGCGCGG
>NZ_JBQTHF010000027.1:0-145466 GCF_052390155.1 Actinokineospora sp.
CCGCCGCGACACTCACGCAGTAGTCACTGGAGAGCCGGATGCCCGGAAACGGGCCAGTCCGGTTCGGGAGGGGGACGTTGGAAAAGGACCTGCCCAGCAGGCACCTCGCCAACGTCCTACCTCGCACCCCTTGGAATCAATCATCTAGACCTCTGCTGAACACAGGCTGTGGCGGTCTTCCCCGCGCACGCGGGGCTGTTCCCGGCACAGACACACCTGAGGTGTGTCCGACCGAGTCTTCCCCGCGCACGCGGGGCTGTTCCCTGGACCTGCGGCACACCCAGCGCGGCGAGTTCGTCTTCCCCGCGCACGCGGGGCTGTTCCGGCAGCCGACCGCGCGGGCAGCAGGCTGGACGGTGTCTTCCCCGCGCACGCGGGGCTGTTCCCACCAGCCGCCGCGCACCCGCCTCACACTCCGCGTCTTCCCGCGCACGCGGGGCTGTTCCAAAGGACGAACATCCAGGCGACGGTCAACACCCGTCTTCCCCGCGCACGCGGGGCTGTTCCCCGATGGTCAGGATCGATGGAGTCGGCACGCAGGTCTTCCCCGCGCACGCGGGGCTGTTCCGACCGCCGTCTACGGAGGCACCCGACGCGCCCGGTCTTCCCCGCGCACGCGGGGCTGTTCCGGTGGCCTCGATCGCGGAAAGCAGGTGCGCGGCGTCTTCCCCGCGCACGCGGGGCTGTTCCGTAGGACCACCAGTCCGCGGCGCCGATCTGGAGGTCTTCCCCGCGCTCTGATGCTGGTCGCACACGACCCGCGGTCTTCCCCGCGCACGCGGGGCTGTTCCAACGAGGATCACGGTTCCGATTGCGGGAGCTGGGTCTTCCCCGCGCACGCGGGGCTGTTCCGTGCTGGATCATCGCCAGCGCGCCAATGCTCCAGTCTTCCCCGCGTACGCGGGGCTGTTCCAATGCGGCAGCAGACAGCCTACGGCGACGCGTCGTCTTCCCCGCGCACGCGGGGCTGTTCCCGCCTCATCGATCATGCCCAAATCCAGGGTGGGGTCTTCCCCGCGCACGCGGGGCTGTTCCGGCAGCGCTCAACATAGATGCGGGCGACACCGGGTCTTCCCCGCGCACGCGGGGCTGTTCCGACCCCGCCGTACCTGCCGCGCGTCGTCGAGCCCGTCTTCCCCGCGCACGCGGGGCTGTTCCCAGGACCGGCATGGCGCCGCCGCCGAGATTGCCGTCTTCCCCGCGCACGCGGGGCTGTTCCGTAGCCGGCGACACCGGAGTTGGTGCCGGCCCACGTCTTCTCCTGGCCCAATTTGCACCCCTCCGGCTGTTGCCTCGTGGTGCGGTGCGTCGCCTGAGGGGTCAGTGTTTGTCGGCGTGGTCGGAGAAGACGCGGACGGCCTCCTCGACCGCCGCGAGCCGCGCCACGCGGACGGCGTCGAAGAGGGGGCGTAGGGCGTCGGCGCGTCTGCTGGCCGATGACGAGGACAGGGCGCCACCGGGGGAGTCCTCGCCGGCCAGCTCCAGGATCGCGGACACCTCGTTGGCCCGTTGCAGCACCCGCAACGCGCGCGGTGGGGTGCCCTCGGGCCACGGCGCGCTCGACCGGTGCGCGATGCGGGCGGTGATCTCTTCGCGCACGCCCGCGCGGTGCTTGGCCACGCCCAGTTCGGTCAGCACGCCCGCCGCGACGCGCATGGCGCCGGTCAGTTCGTGTTCGGCCTCGCCCAGTGGCAGGTGCTCGGCCGCGGGCGCGTCGCCGATGTCGAAGACGGTCCACCGCAGCACGCCGTCGGCGATCGGCTCGGGCACCAGGCCCAGCGGCGCGCCGTAGAGCGCCAGTGCCTCGCCCGCGTGCAGCGCCGTGCCCGCGAACTCGCTGCGGGTGCCCAGCCCGCGTACGTCGCCGGGGACGGGCAGGACGAGTCTGCCGCCGGTCACTTCCGCCCGGCGCACCGCCGCGAGCAGCGCGGCGACCTGGCCGCCCGCCTCGCCGCGGAGCGGGATGTCCAGGGCGGCAGCGGTGGTCTCGTCAACGGCGACCACGTCGTGCAGTTCCGCCCAGTGCGCCAGGGCGTCCAGGACGTCGTCCGGGGCCGCGGACCCGTTGAGCCAGGCCGAAACCCACACGGCGAATGTCGCACTCGGAGTTGACACGGGGACCGAGGGTACGCGACCCGGCTGACAGTCGGACGGTCAGCTCCCGCCTGCGGGGCCGAGGGTGCGGTGCAGCAGGTCGCGGAACCGGTCGATGTCCTCGGGACTGGCGAACGCCCGGCCGGGTACCGGGTGCACCGCGCCGGACTCGGTGCGCAGCACGAAGTTCCGGTCCGTCTCGGCCCACCCGGCCAGCTCGGCCAGCACGACGTCGCTGTACGCGGTGCCGTCGACCGTCATCATCCGCATCGTGTGCTCGTCGACGTCGGCGGTCACGGTCCGCCCCGCCACCGGATTCCGCCGAAACGACAGGCGCACGCCCACGACCGGCAGACCCGCGATGACCAGCGCGCAGACCAGCCCGAACACACCGGGCCAGGTCTGCCCGATCACGAGGAGCACCACGGAGAACGCCCCGAACGCGGCCGCGAACCACGGCACCCAGCGGGCGAACGGCAGCACCGCGCGGACGCCGTCGGACCAGTCCGCGGGCTCCGGGTCCCAGCGCAGTCGGATACGGACCATGCCGAAGAACCTAGCGGGGCAAGACCCACTGGGAACCTCCGCGGGCATTCACCGCGACGTCGACCCTGCGGATGGGTGGGGACCGTGGGCAGTGACACCATCTGTCCCATGAGCAAGCCGCTTCGGTCTCGGATGGAGCGGGTGGCCGAGACGTCCACGGCCACCAGCCTGGAGTTGTTCTTCGACCTCGTGTTCGTCTTCGCGCTGACGCAGGTCACCGCGCACATGGCGCTGGATCCGAGCTGGGCGGGGCTGGGCCGCGGCGCGCTGCTGCTCGCGGTGGTGTGGTGGTGTTGGGTCGGGTACTCGTGGCTGTCCAACCTGGTCAAGGCCGATGAAGGCCACGCGCGCACCGCCATGCTGGCCGCGATGGGGGCGATGTTCCTCCTCGCGCTCGCCATTCCCGAGTCGTTCGTCGACCTGCCCGGCGGGTTGTCCGGGCCGATGGTGTTCGCGTTCTGCTACCTGCTCGTGCGGCTTGTCCACCTCGTGCTGTTCTGGATAGTCGCGGGCGGCGACGCCGGGCTGCGCGCGCAGCTCGTCCGGTTCGCGCTCACCATGGCGGGCGGCACCGCCATGCTGCTCGTCGCGGCGCAGACCTCGGGGACCGCGCAGGTCCTGCTCTGGGTCGCCGCCGTCGCCGCCGACTACGGGGGCACGCTGATCATCGGGTCGCGCGGCTGGCGGCTCAACTCGGCCAAGCACTTCGCCGAACGGCACGGCCTGATCGTGCTCATCGCGCTCGGCGAGTCCATTGTGGCCATCGGGGTCGGCGTCACCGCGCTGCCCATCTCGTGGCCGATCCTCGGCGCGGCCATCCTCGGCCTCGCGGTCTCGGCGTGCCTGTGGTGGGCGTACTTCGACACGCACGTGCTGCTCATCGAACGGGAACTGGCCCGCGCCACCGGCATCGACCGGGTGCGGATGGCGCGCACCGCGTTCACCTTCCTGCACCTGCCGCTGATCGTCGGCGTGGTCATGCTCGCGCTCGGGCTGAAGAAGGTGCTCAACTACGTCGCTGGCGTCGACGGCCACACGGTGTCCGACCCGCTCTACGGGGCACCGCTGTGGGCGCTCACCGGCGGCCCCGCGCTCTACCTGTTCGCCTACGCGGCCATCGCGTGGCGGTGCGGCCGCGTCTTGAAGCCCTACCGCATCGCCGTGGGCGTGCTGCTGCTCGCGCTGACGCCGCTGCTGGCGCTGGTGCCCGCGCTGGCCTCGCTCGGCGTGCTCACCGCCGTGCTGGTGAGCCTCATCGGCTACGAGTGGATCACCTTCCGCGATGCGCGCGACGAACTCCGGCACTCCTCGCACGAGCCGGACGAGGAGCCCGCCGACACCGACCACCGGTTGCGTTGACTCCACCGCTCCGCGCACGTTTAGTGAACGGTTAGTAGCGGCATGCGTATGCTCCGTAGGGTCCGTTCGGCCGGTTGTGAGCTGGCCCGATGGATGACTGGGGAGTGACGGATGAGACGTAGCTGGTTAGGTCGCGCGTGGACTGTGGTGTCGGTGACCGCGCTTGCCGTTGGGTTGGTGGCGGTGCCCGCGGGTTCCGCGCAGGCCGCTGACCATCGTGTTCAGTTGGACGCCGCGGTGCGGTCGGTGCTCGCCGCCTCGCCATCGGATGCGGACTTGTCCGATTTGTCCGATGTTGCGGTGGCGAGCAAGGCCGTCCGTTGTGTGTCGTTGGACGAGCGAACGTACTGCCTGCAACTGGGTTGGGTGGACGCCGCCCCCACGGCCGCGGAGCTGAGTGATCGGGTGCGTTCGTCGGACGCGGCGTCCGAGCGTTCGGAGTCCGCCGGAGACCTGCCTTTCGCCGACCAGGTTCGGTTGTGGGCAGCGAAGAGTGCGGAGCAGCGCCTGGCCGACGAACGGTCCGAGTTGGACGCGGCGCGGGCTGCGCTGGGCAAGGTGAAGCTCTACGACTACTGGATCGCGGGCAAGTCGGTGCCGGAGGAATTCTGGGCGCGGTATCCGGAGACCGTGGCGTGGGGCAAGTCCGAGGTCACCACGACGGGTGCGGACAGCGAGTTTCCGCGCTACTTCAGTGTCGCGACGACGGGTGACCCGAATCGGGGGCAGAAGCAGAGCACAAGCCACTACTGCGGGCCTACGTCGATGGTGGCGTTCGCGTGGAACGACCCCTTGCGGGGCAACGAGCTGAGCCCGGCCAACGGCTTCACCCAGCAGCTCTGGGCGCGTGATGACCGACTCAAGACCGACGCCCAACGCGCCACCGCCATAAGCGACCTGAAAGACCAGATCAACGAGCACTTGACGTGGAAGAACCGCGTCGGCCCCTACATCGTGATCAGCAACGCCACTTGGGAAACGGTGAACTGGCAGAACATGTGGCGGGATCACTTTGGCCGCACGTCGGGCACCAGTGCGGGAGGCGCCCCGGTACAGCTCCACGTCGTACTCAACCCGACCAACAACTCATTCGGCATGAGAACCGGCGGGCACCTCAATGTGGGGCGGGGGTATGACTTCGACCCGAACAAGCCAACCTGGCGGATCAGCGTGTACGAGCCTGCTGGCGGTAGCACTGTTCCGGTGTCGTACTGGGAGACGCACCAGAATGTCATTGAAGCCAATGAGAATCACCCGCAACGGAATATCGCGATCTGATCTCGCTTCGGTGTCGGAAGGGGAGTTGAGCTGAATGAGTGGTTGGCGGCGTGTCCTGTCGGGGTTGGTGGCCTGCGGAGTTGTTGCCGGATGCACTGGTGATCCGGGACCTGGTGCGGCAGGCGGGTCGTCGTCCGCGGCGCGTTCGACCAGTACGGGCACGCCGTCGACCACGATGAGTACCGAGGTGTTGCCCGTGGGGTTGCCGTTTCGGGCGGTGACGGTTCCGTTCGAGGTGGCGGACAAGCGGTATGCGCGGCGGGATAGCGAGATCGGCGTCAAGTACATGTCGGTGACGGACCCGAGAGCGTCGGTGGAGAATAGTGGCGAGGGTACGACGATTGTTCGGGTAGCGGACCGGAAGGTGGTCGCCAGGTATGTCCGGTCGGCGCCGGATCGGTTGTTGTATCGGGTGTTCTTCTGGCGGGATGTGGCCATCGTGCAGGAGATCACCGATATTGATACCGGTGATGACGGTGGTCGGCTGCATTTGTGGCGGTATGACCTGCTGAGTGGTGCTCGGACGGAGATGAAACCCGCCGACGGGCGGAAGATGGCGTATCTGTCGGCGGCTGCGCTCGCGGGCGACCAGTTCGCTGCGGGCATTGACAAGGACGGTCAGAAGGACCGTTGTCTGCATGTGTTCGATCTGGCGACAGGTGCTGGTTTCGATGTTTTCTGCCTGCCGAGGGAGCAGCCTGGACGCATATCTTCGGTTCGGGGGAGCGCTTCTGGTTTTACGTTTCTCACGACCGCCGCGGAGACGTTGGCGAGTTGTCGGACCGCGTATTGGGTTCCGGTGCCTGCGGTTCCCACGGTGAGTCCGCATGTTCTGGGTGGGGATCGGAGTTGTCATGTTTTTGATCATGCGCGGCATGGGGGGTGGGATGTCTGGGGGGATGTGCCTGCCAAGGACGATGCGGAGAACTTTTTTAGTTTCTCGGTGTTGAGTGCGCGGAATGGTGATCGGACGGTGACTCTTGCGGCGGTGATGGTCTCGGCCAGTGTGGCGTCGTGTGGGGAGCATGTGTATTGGCGGGCGCCGAATGTGGATGACTATGATCGGGCGCGGTTGTTCCGGTGGAAGCCGGGTGCCGATACCACGGAGCTGATCTATGAGGTTGATTCCAATGGGGACAGGGAGGGGTGGTCGCTCAGTTACCCGACGTGTAGTGACAACGTGATGACCACGGCGCGTAACCGGTCCGCTGTTCGGGATCGGCCCGCCGGTCGGGAGATGTTCTACCTGCCCAACGCCTGACGGATCGCACATCCGCGCGGTCGCGGCGGCCGGCCCTGGAGTGCGCTCCACGTCGACCGCTCGGCCGAATCTGCGTAGCGTCGAGGCGTGACCGTTGTGAACACGCCTCCGCCGTCGTTGCCCGGGACCGCTGGGGAGCTGCGCGCGCAGGGGCATTCGCCCAAGGGCGTGAAGACCGAGATCCGCGACAACCTGCTCGCCGCGCTGCGGGCCGGGCGTGATCCGTGGCCCGGCATCGTCGGCTTCGAGCAGACCGTGCTGCCGCAGTTGGAGCGCGCGCTGCTGGCCGGACACGACATCGTGCTGCTCGGCGAGCGCGGCCAGGGCAAGACCCGGTTGCTGCGCACCCTGGTCGGCCTGCTCGATGAGTGGACGCCGGTGATCGCGGGCGCCGAACTGGGCGAGCACCCGCTCGACCCGATCACGCCCGCCTCGCGGCGCCTGGTCGCCGAGTTGGGCGAGGACCTGCCGGTGGCCTGGCGCCACCGGTCCGAGCGGTACGCCGAGAAGCTGGCCACCCCGGACACCTCCGTGGGCGACCTGATCGGCGACGTCGACCCGGTGAAGGTCGCCGAGGGGCGCACCCTGGGCGACCCGGAGACCATCCACTTCGGACTGGTCCCGCGCGCGCACCGCGGTGTCGTGGCCATCAACGAGCTGCCCGACCTCGCCGAGCGCATCCAGGTCGCGCTGCTCAATGTCATGGAGGAGCGCGACATCCAGGTCCGCGGGTACACCCTGCGGCTGCCGCTCGACGTGCTGTTGGTGGCGACCGCGAACCCCGAGGACTACACCAACCGCGGCCGGATCATCACCCCGCTCAAGGACCGCTTCGGCGCCGAAGTGCGCACGCACTACCCGCTCAGCGTCGAGGCCGAGGTCACCATGGTGCGCCAGGAAGCGGAGCTGGTGGCCGAGGTGGGCGACCCGCTGCTGGAGGTGTTGGCCCGCTTCGTGCGCAACCTGCGCGACTCCAGCGCCATCGACCAGCGTTCCGGGGTGTCCGCCCGGTTCGCCGTGGCCGCGGCGGAAACCGTTGCGGCGGCGGCGTTGCGCCGGTCCGCGCTGATCGGCGAGGAGCCCGCGGTGGCCCGGCCGATCGACCTGGAGTCGGTGCCCGCGGTACTGCGCGGCAAGCTGGAGTTCGAGTCCGGCGAGGAGGGCAGGGAGACCGAACACCTCACGCACCTGTTGCGCCGCGCGGTGTCGGAGACCGCGCGCGACCGGTTCGCCGGGCTCGACCTGAAACCGTTGGTGGACGCCGTGGTCGACGGCCACCTGGTGGCCACCGGCGAGCGGGTGCCCGGCACCGAGGTGCTCGCCGCGCTGCCCGAACTGCCGGTGCTGCACGAGGTCGCCGCGCGGCTCGACGTCGCCGCCACCGACCCGCCCGGCCGGATCGCGGCGGCGGTCGAGCTGGCGCTGGAATACCTGTACCTGGGCCGGAAACTGGCCAAGGACTCGCAGGACGGCGGCGCCCACGGGCCCGGGATCACGGTGTACGGGCCATGAGCGAGCTTGCGAGCGAGTCGGTGTCACAGGGTGTCCGCGGGTGGCATCGCGGAGCCTGCGAGGGGATGTCATGAGCGAGCTTGCGAGCGAGTCGGTGTCACAGGGCGTCCGCGAGCGGCATCACGGAGCCTGCGAGGGGATGCCATGAGCGCCGGGCGGTACAGCTACGGGCCGTGGCACGACGGCCCGGACCCGCTGGCGCCCCCGGTCGACCTGCGCGCGGCGCTGGAGCAGCTCGGCCGGGACGTGATGGACGGCAGCTCGCCGCGCTCGGCGCTCGACGAGTTGCTGCGCCGCGGCACCGACGACACCTCCGGGCTCGATGAGCTGACCCGCAGACTGTGGGAACGTCGGTCCCGTATCCAGCGCAGGCACAACCTCGACGGCACGCTGCGCGAGGTGCGCGAACTGCTCGATCGCGCCCTGGCCGCCGAGCGGACCGCGCTGTTCCCCGACCCGTCCGACGACGCGCGGTTCCGCGAGGCGCGGCTCGACGCGCTCCCGCCGGGCACCGCGGGCGCCGTCCGAGACTTGGCCGACTACGACTGGCGCTCCGCCGAGGCACGTGAGGCGTACCAGCAGATCCGCGACAAGCTCGGCCAGGAGCTGATGGAGTCGCGGTTCCAAGGCATGAAACAGGCCCTGAGCGAGATGCGGCCCGAGGACGCCGAGCGCATCCGGGCGATGATGGCCGACCTCAACGACCTGCTGCTGGCCCACCTGCGCGGCGACGACACCACCGACCAGTTCGCCCGTTTCATGAGCAGGCATGGCGAGTTCTTCCCGGAGAACCCGCGCACCGTCGAGGACCTGATCGACGCGCTCGCCGCCCGCGCCGCCGCGGCGCAGCGCATGATGAACTCGATGAGCGCCCAGCAGCGCGCCGAGCTGTCCGAGCTGATGGGCAACGCCTTCGGCGACCCGCGGCTGGTCGAGCAGGTGGCCACCCTGGACGCGAACCTGCGCGCGCTGCGGCCGGGGGAGGACTGGACGTCCTCGGCGCGCTTCCGCGGCCAGGACCCGCTCGGCCTCGGCGAGGGCGCGCAGGCCATGGCCGACCTCGCCGAGTTGGACGCGCTCGCCGAGCAGCTCTCCCAGTCCTATCCTGGCGCCCGGCTGGAGGACATCGACCTGGAGGCGCTGCAGCGCCAGCTCGGCGACGACGCAGGCGTTGACGCCCGCCGACTGTCCGAATTGGAGCGTGAGCTGCGCGCCCAGGGACTGCTCGAACGCGCCGCTGACGGCTCACTTCGGTTGTCGCCCAAAGCATTGCGCCGACTCGGCGAAACCGCACTGTCCGATGTGGTCAGTGCGCTGCGGGCTGGTCGCGGCGAGCGGGACACCGCCAACGCTGGCGCGGCTGGCGAGCCGATCGGCTCGTCGCGGCCCTGGCGCTTCGGCGACACCGAGGCGTGGGACGTCCCGCGCACCGTGCGCAACGCGGTGCTGCGGTCGGTGTCGGCGGGCACGGGCCGGGTGCGCCTGGATGTGTCCGATGTGGAGGTGGTGGAGACCGAGCAGCGGGCGCGGGCGGCGGTCGCGCTGTGCGTGGACACGTCGTGGTCGATGGTGCAGGACGGCCGCTGGGTGCCGATGAAGCGCACCGCGCTGGCGTTGCACCACCTGGTGAGCACCCGCTTCCGCTCCGACGACCTGTCGCTGATCACCTTCGGCCGTCACGCGTCCACAGTGGACATCGGCGGTCTCACCGCGCTGGAGGGCGTGTGGGAGCAGGGGACCAACCTGCACCACGCGCTGCTGCTGGCGGGCCGCCACCTGCGCCGCAACCCCGACGCCCAGCCGGTGGTCCTCGTGGTCACCGACGGCGAGCCCACCGCCCACCTGGAGCCCGACGGCCACGCCGAGTTCCACTACCCGACCACACCGCGCACGCTGCGCAAGACGCTGGCCGAAGTGGACTCGCTGGCCAAGCTGGGCGCGTCGGTGACGGTTTTCATGCTGGGGGAGGACCCCAGCCTGGCCGCGTTCGTCGACCTCATCGCCCGGCGCAGCGGCGGCCGGGTGGTCGCGCCCGACCTGGACGGGCTGGGCTCGGCCGTGGTCGGCGACTACCTGCGAACTCGGCGCCCCCGGCAGTAGTGACCGCTCAGGTTGTGCAGACCCGCCATTGGCCGGATTCCCTGATCAGCGGGAAAGTGCGCCGATCGGAGCCGCCGGTCGAGCCGTCAGTGGCGAGGACCGTGAAGGTGGGCGAATCGCCGGACTGGTCCACGCTCTCCAGCGTCAGCCGGAATCCGCCGCCGAGGAAGAGCTCGCCCGCGCGGTCGCGGTCCCGGTCACAGGTCACCTGGCCCAGGGCGCCGACGTCGCGTAGGTTCACCGCGTCCACGAACGTGCGCGCGGTGTTCACCGGATCGGTCGCCTGGTCGCCGAACAGGAAGAACGCGCCCGCCGCCACCGCGGCGGCCACCGCGACGCCGCCGCCGATCAGCAGCCACGGGACCCGGCTCGACCGCGCGGGCTGCGCGGGCCGCGGGGGCGCGGCGGGTTCGTTCGGCCAGGTGGCCTCCGGCGGCGGCACCCGGCGCTCGTTGAACTCGCGGCCCTCGTGCCGGACCAGGGTCGTCCACGTCTGGCCGTCCCAGTAGCGGCGCTCCATCCGCCGCTCCGGGTCGGGCTGCCAGCCCGGCGCCAGCACTTTCTCCAGATCGGCGGCGACCGGCGGCGCCACGTCGACCCGGGAGCGCAGCCGCACCAGCAGGCCCCACGCCGTCGGACGGTCGTGGTCGTCGCGCAGCCGCAGGCGAAGGTCGCGCAGGATCTCCCGCTGGCTCATCTGGTCCAGCGCGGGCTGGTCGAGCCGGTCGCGGTAGGTGTCGAGGTAGGGGACCGGCGGGTCCGCGGGCAGCCGGTCGGGCAGCGGCGGCGCCTCCGGCAGCGCCACCAGCGCGGCCCGCAGCCGCGCGACGCGGTCCGCGCCCGCCCTGGCCGGGTCGAACACCGGGGCGTCGGCGAGGTCGGGCGGCAGCGGCGTCGGCCGGGCGAGGACCAGCAGGATCGGTCGCCTCAGCGTCCGCGCGTACCGCAGCTCGGCCAGGCAGCCGCGCGAGCGCACCGAGTCGGGCGAGACCACCAGCACGAACACCGCGCACCGCTGGACTCGGGACAGCACGCCGGTCCACCACTCGGACCCGGCGGGTTCCCCGCGGTCGAGCGCCACCTGCCTGCCCATCTGGGCGAGGTCGGCCCGCAGCCGGATCGCGGCGTCCCGGTCCGGTGGCGCGTGGCTGACGAACACGTGCATGGTCCAACTCCGGCGGTCAGCGCCCGGACAACGCCCGGCTGATGTCGCACACCCGCCACTCGCCGTTCTCCTCGGTGAGCGGGATGCTCAACCTAACCGACGAGTTGCCCACTGTGCGGTCCGCGAGCACGGTGAATCTCGGATCGGCGCCGCCCGCGTCGACCCGCTCCAGGGTGAGGGTCCCGGTGTCGAAGAACGCCCCGTACAGGTGCGCGTTCTCCACCAGGTCCTTGCCGCACACGAAGTTCTGCACCGCGGCCTGGTCATGGGTGTTGACCGCGTCGACGAAGTTGCGCGCGGTCCGGGTCGCGGCGCCCGGGTCGGAACCGCCGCCGAAGATCAGGATGCCGCCGGTCACCCCGCCCGCGACCAGGGCGACGCCCGCGCCCACCAGCCACGGCAGGGAGCGCCCGCGCGACTCGTCGACGTCACGCACCCGCTGGTGCTGGGTGACCGTGGGCACCTCGGCGGTGTCCGCGGTGGCCGAGACCTCCCGCCGCGGCAGCCGGGCGTGCACCTTCGGCGGCTGGCTGCGGTCGTTGAACTGCCTGCCGTGCTGCCAGACCAGCGTCGTCCAGCTCTGGCCGTCCCAGAACCGCGCCTCGAACCGCTGGCGCGGGTCCGGCTGCCAGCCCGGGGCGAGCAGCTCCTCGATCTCCTCGACCACGGCGGCGTCGTCCACCCTGGGGCGCAGCCGCACCAGCAGGTCCCAGACCTCGGCGCGCTCGTCCTCGTTCGCCAGCCTGGCGCGCAACTGCTCGAACAGGTCGCGCTGGGCGCCCTCGTCCAGGTCGGCCGCGTCGATCCGGTCGAGGTAGGCGTTGAGGTAGGACGTGGGGATCTCGGGCTCCTTCGGTAAACGGGCGGGCAGCGCCTTCGCGCCCGGCAGCGCGTTGAACGTCTTGCGCAGGGAGATCACCGTCTCCGGCGTCCGGTTCAGGTAGTCGACGAACCCGCTGCCTGCCAGTTCCGCGGGAACCGCCGACTGCTCGATGTCGCGCACGACGACCGGCAGCACCGCCTTGCGCAGCGCGAGGGCGTAGCGCAGTTCGGCCAGGCACGCCTTGGACCGCAGCGAGTCCGGCGACAGCGCGAACACGAACACCATGCAGCCGCGCACGTGGTGCACGACGTCGTCCCACCACTCCTGGCCGCCGTGGCTCTCCCGGTCGAACCAGACCTGGTAGCCGAGTTGCTCGAAGTCGGCGCGCAGTCGGGTGATCGAGGTCTGGTCTCGCCTGGCATAGCTGATGAATACGTGCATTTTCGGCCGACTCGCGTTCACTGGCTGTAGTGCGAACGTTCATGCACGCTAGGTGGGTCACGCGGCGATCGACAGGGACGAAAGGCCCTGGTGTCGCCTTCGTTTTGTCGGTCTGTGGCCGTAAGGTCGCAGGCTGGAGGGGTCGCCGTCGCGGAATCTCCACGCCGGGTGACCGGCTGGCCCGTCCGGCCGATCCGGCTGGGACGGTTGCTCTCGGTTACGGATTCGCGCTTTACCGGCGTTTCGTGTGCGGTGATGACCTACTCTCTGGTAAGTCCGAGTTGGGGAGGTCAGGTGGCCGATCAGGACCACGGCGCGGTCGAGGAGTTGCGCAAGCAGTTCCGCGGCCCGCTGCCCGGCAGCGTGGAGGCGCTCGACCCGGCGTCGGCGCGCGATCTCGCCGCGGCCCTGCGCCACGCGCGCGGGCGGCAGAACGCGCAGTTGACCGCGGCCACCGAGGAGTCGCTCGCGCAGTTGCCCCGGCTGCTGCGCCCGCTGGTACGCAAGGTGATCGGGTTTTGAGCACCCGCGCCCGCGCCGAGATCGTCAGACTGGCCCGCCTGCTCGGCGACGAGCCGGAGCGCTTCCACTACCTGGCCGACCTGCCGGAGGCGGACCTGCGCCGGGTGCGCGCGCAGGCCACCGACGTGCTGTTCGGCTCGAACCTGGCCCTGTTCGAGCGCATCGCGGCGGCCAGCAAGCTGGTGCCCGCGGCGATCACCGCGAGCATCGCGCAGCGCGCGTTCGGCCCGCTGCTGTGCGCGCGGGTCGCGAGCGTGCTCGAACCGGACCGCGCGCTCGACATCGCGGGCAGGCTCCCGGTCACGTTCCTCGCCGACGTCGCCGCCGAACTGGACCCGCGCCGCGTCGGCGGTGTGCTCGCCCGGCTGCGGCCGGCGCAGATCGTCCCGGTCGGCGAGGAACTGGTGCGCCGGGCCGACTTCGTCACGATGGGTCGGTTCGTCGGGGCGCTGCCCGAGGCGTCGCTGCGCGCGACCGTGGCGGCGCTGGCGGAGGAGGCGCTGCTGCGCACGGCGGTGTTCAGCGAGAACGACGAGCGCTTCCCCGCCCTGTTCGCGATGATCACCGACGACCGGCTCCCGGCCGTGATCGCGGCGGTGGTCACCGCCGACGACCTCGCCCGCGACGTGCTGCCGCTGCTGGCCTGCCTGGACGACGCGGGTCTCGGTCGGCTGGCGGCCGCGGTCGGCGACCTGCCCGGCCCCGAGCGGGCCCGGTTCGCCGCCGTGGCCGCCGAGGTCGACGTGCTCGACCGACTGGGTCCACTGTCCACCGCCTTGAGCGCCTGAGCGTTTCCCGTCACGCGGTAGCGGGTTCGCGGACCACGCGGGCGCGCATGGCGCGCAGCACACGGTGGTCGACCGTGGCGCAGTCGGCGGCGAGCCAGTCGCCGACGTCGCGGACGAACTGCGCGGGCAGCATCGCGGACACGCCGTGGCCGGGGGCGTCGTCGGTGGTCAGCTCGCCGCGCCTGCTCGGGTAGATCAGCAGTGCGCCGCGCACGTCCACATCGGGCAGGTGGTCGGCGAACGCGGCCACGGCGGCGACCAGCCCGGTCGTGCCGCCGCGGAACGGGTGCCCGTTGCGCCACAGCGCGCCGTCGCCGTCGACCTCGTAATGGCCCGGCAGCCACAGCTTCGACTCGACCAGCACCAGCCGGTGCCCGCACAGCACCGCGTGGTCGACGTCGGCGAACACCGAACCCGGGCGCGACAGGCCGTGGAACACGCGCGCGCCGGGCAGCCGAGCCAGATAGTCGACCAGCAGCTCGGCCGTGCGCCGCTCGCCGACCGGTTCCTCGTCGGCGACGCCGAACACCGTGCGCTCGCCGAACTCCGCCTGCGCCGCCCGGTGCGCGCGGGCCGCCGCGAGGTAGGACCGCGCCAGCCGCACCACCGCCGCCGCGGCGCCCGCGACCACCGCCAGCCAGCACACCAGCACGGCGGGGGCGAGCGTGCCCGGCAGCAGCAGCGGCAGCGCGAGCAGCGCGCCGCCCGCGAGCACCGCCGCCGCGGGCGCGTGGCCCGGCGTCCGCGCGTACCCGACCCGCGGCTGGTGGCTGGTCAGGTGCCACCACGGCAGCGACGCGGGCGGCACGTCGCACGGCGGCGGCACGAACGCGGGTTCGTCGTGGTACATCCGGCGCCGGGGCCGCGGCTGCCGCGGCTTGGGCACCGCCCGCGTGGCCCGGTCGTACTCGGCGCGGCGGTGGGTGTCGGACAGCGTCTCGTAGGCGGACTTCAGCAGCCGGAACGTGCCCGACGTGCCGCCCGCGTCGGGGTGCATGAGCTTGACCAGCGCCCGATACGCCGACTTGATCTCACCTGGCGACGCGTCCCGGCGCACCCCGAGCAGCTCGTAGTAGTCGACGTCCACCGGAACCCGCGCACCTTCCTAGTCGGCGCCGCAAACCGTAGCGGACCGCGCCGCCGGTGATCATGTCCCGGGTCGGCGCAGCAACACCTCGGCGACGGCGCCGAGCGTGGTCCAGTCGGCGTCCGCGCCTGCCATCAGCTCACCCACCCGGCGCACGACCGGGTAGGTGATCTCCGAGCCCCACTTGTCGCGGTGCGGGCCGCTCGCGCGCACGCGGTCCATCTCGGCCGCGGTGAGCCGTACGGAGAACAGCGCCTGCCGGTGCGCGGTCACGGTCGCCGCGAGCTGCCGCGACCGGTGCGCGACGAGCCGGTCGGCCGCGACGGCCAGCCCGGTCTCCTCGCGGAACTCGATCGCCGCCAGTTCGTCCGGCGCCATCGGCCCGGGATGCGAGCCGCCGGGCAGCTCCACCACGAACCCGTCCGCCGACGTCGACGGCGAGCGGAACTCCCGCACCAGCACGACCTCGGTGTCCCACGGGTCCTCGGCGGGCAGATAGGCCAGCACGGCGGCGGTGTCCGGGCGCGACAGCACCACCTCGTTGCTCTTGACCCGCCCCTCCGCCGCGACGTGGATGTGCGCGTGCAGCGCCCAGAACACGACCCGGTCGCGCCGGTCACCCGTGCGGAAGGTCCATTCCAGCCGGGCGTCCCGCAGCTCGTTGCCCGCGCCGTCCATCGCCGCCACCCACCCTTGCAGCGACGGGGTCCGCCAGACCAGCAGCGGGACGAACCGCTGGCCACCGGCCCGGTCGGCGCCGTCGCCGATCTCCGCGAGGGCCGCGATCACCGTGTCCGCCAGGGTGTCCACGACCGGGATGTCGTGATCCGCGGCGTAGTCCCGTTGGTAGCGCACACTTTCCGCGCCGACCGGCGTACCGAGGACGACCCGGCCGCTGTCCTTCCAGCGGCCCCACTCGTCGTTGGTGGTGAGCGCGGGCAGGCCAGGGCCGCGCGGGATCCAGAACAGGACCACGTCGCAGCGGTCGCCCCAGCGCAGCTCCCAGGTCCGCTGGTGCTCGTACCGCGGCCACGTCCCGTCGCGCGGTTCGGGCACGAACACCACCAGCGGCCCGTCGCCGCCCCACCGCGCCTCGATCTCGGCCAGCGCCGCGGGCCGCCAGGACTTGACCTCCGGGGAGCGCGGGGTCGGGCCAGCCAGGAACAGGCTCGCCGTCCACCTCGCCGGTGGCTCCTCGCCCGCGTGGACGACGATCACGCTGCCTGCCACCGAACCTCCCACTGCCGGACTCGGACCCGGCGCAGGCTACCGCTCCGCCGAGCCCGGCTGTGCGGTCAGCTCGTGATGTCCTTGGTGCGGAAGCGGCGGGCGGCCAGGAGGCCGAAGATGCCCGCGTAGGTGATCGCGGAGAAGGCACCCTGGGTCATGTTCGACCAGTCGATGTCGGTGGAGATGAGGTCGGACCAGGCGAACGCGAAGTGGGTGGGCAGGAAGTCGCGCAGGCCGCCCAGGGCGGTGATCTGGTCGAGGATCTGCGACAGGATCGCCACCAGCACGGTGCCGCCGACCGCGCCCAGCGGCGCGTCGGTCGTGACCGACAGGAACAGCGCGAGTCCGGCCACCCACAGCAGGTTCACCGAGATATAGATGACCGCGAACAGCATTGCCAGCATCGAGTCGGAGAACGAGATCGCGTCGCCGGTGGGGCTTACCGCTTCACCGGCGCCATAGAAGACCACGCCGACGACCAGTGCCACCAAAGGCAGCAGCGCCAAGGCGAACACCGACAGCAGCGCCGACGCGACGGCCTTCTGGCGGAGCAGTCGGTGGCGGGGGATCGGCATCGCCAGCAGGTACTTCAGGCTCGACCACGACGCCTCCGACGCGATCGTGTCCCCGAAGAACAGGGCGACGATCATCGGCAGCAGGAAGCTGCCCGCCGCGAACAGCACGAACACCACGAAGTTCGGCGCGCTCGCGGTGGCCAGGTCGACAAAGCCGCCGGAGCGCCTGCCGCTGCTGTCGGAGCCGAACTCGAAGGCCGCCCACAGGATGAACGGCAGCAGCACCAGGAAGCCCAGCAGGAACTGCGTCCGCCTGCGCTTGAGCTGGCGCTTCAGCTCGACCCACAGCGGCAGGGTGCGGCCCGCCCGGAACCCCTCGACCGCACCGTCCGCGCCGAACCCGGTCGACTCGCGGTTGGCCGCGACCTCCATGTCGTCGATGGCGGCCGGGTCGGTGTGGACGGTGGACACCGTCTCGCGCGCCCCCGTCACCAGCGCGCCGCCGGGCGGCTGCTTGTGCCCGTTCTGGCTCATTCCTGGTTCTCCTGTCCGGCGGACCGGTGTGCCGGTTCGGTGTGCTTGTCGGCGGTCATGGCTGGGATTCCTCTCCGACCAGCTGGAGGAACGCGTCCTCCAGGCGGCGGCGGGGGCCCGCCTGCTCGACGGCGACGCCCGCCCGCACCAGGACCCCGAGGGCCGCGGAGCGGGGGACGCCGTCGAGGTCGGCGTGGACCAGGTTGCCCTCCACCGTCACGCTGTTGACCCCAGTGACGCCGCGCAGCGCGTCGGCGGCGGCCGCCGGGTCGTCCACCCGGAAGGTGGCCTCGCCGCCGCCCGCGACGATGTCGTCCACCGCGCCGGAGGCGACCAGCTTGCCGCGGTGCATGACGACCACGTGGTCGCAGGTCTGCTCGACCTCGGCCAGCAGGTGGCTCGACACCAGCACCGTGCGCCCGGTCGCGGCGTAGCGGCGCAGCACCTCGCGCATCTGGTGGATCTGCGGCGGGTCGAGGCCGTTGGTCGGCTCGTCGAGGACCATCAGGTCCGGGAAGCCGAGCATCGCCTGGGCGATGGCGAGCCGCTGGCGCATGCCCTGGCTGTAGGTGCGGACCTTGCGGTCCACCGCGCCGCCGAGGCCCGCGATCTCCAGTGCCTCCTCGAAGTGCGCGCGCTCGGCAGGCCGACCGGTGCCCGCCCAGTACAGCTCCAGGTTGGACCGGCCGGACAGGTGCGGCAGGAAGCCCGCGCCCTCCACGAACGACCCGATCCGGGACAGCACCGGGGCGCCCGCGCGGATGCGGTGGCCGAACACCCGGATGTGGCCCTCGGACGGCTTGATGAGGCCCATCAGCATCCGCAGGGTGGTCGTCTTGCCCGCGCCGTTGGGGCCGAGCAGGCCGAGCACCTGGCCCCGCCCGACGCGGAACGACAGCGCGTTGACCGCCTTGAGCCCGCCGGGGTAGGACTTCGACAGGTTCTCGATCACCAGCGGCACATCGGCCAGGTCCGGGTCCACGTCGTCGGCGCGCCTGCGCCGGATCGCGCCGGCCACCGCGGCCAGCACGCAGAGTCCGAGCACGACGCCGATCCCGATCAGCGGGCCCGCGGGCGGCGCCGAGCTCGACCGCGCGCCCGGGACGACCGGGATGGCCAGCGGCGTGGCGTCCGCCAGGGCGATCCGGTAGGCCGCGGCCTGCGCGGGCGTGGCGTACGCCTGGTCGGTCGTGGAGACCACCAGCTCGACCCGGTGGTCGGCCTCGATGGGCCGCACGATGCCCGGCAGCGAGACCGTGACCTCGGCGGGCGAGCCGTCCGCGGGCAGCGACGGGACGCGGAACGCCGACACGGCCGAGCCGGGCAGGGTCCGCACGCCGTCCGGGCCGACGTCGTAGAGCTTGGCGAACAGCACCGCCCCGTCGGTCGCGGGCAGGCCGGGAACCGCGGAGACCCGCAGCTTCGCCGTGGTGGCGCCCGCGATGAGCAACTGCTGGGTCAGCGGCCTGCTGGCGAAGCGGGCCGACTGGCCGGGCAGGTCGATCGCGATCCGCCCGTTGAGCCGGGACGAGCCGCTGATCACCGCGCCCAGCCCGGGCATGCTGCTGATCGACGCCGGGTTGCCGCCCGGCGGGTTGACCACGGTCTGCTCGTCGCCGTACACCCGCACCGGGCGCCGCTCGGCGGCCTGGCCGCCCGTCAGGCCCGGGTACGCGCCCGCGGTGACCGTCCGCACCGACGGCGCGCCCTGGGCGCGCAGCGCGCCCTGCACCGCGTACTCGAACCCGGTGCCCGGGTCGCCGCCCTGGCCGCGCAGGTGGAAGTCGAACCAGTCGGCGATCTTGCCGCGCAGCTCGGGGCCGGGCCTGCCGCCGTCGTGGCCGCCGGTGTACCAGACGACCTTCACCGGGGCGCCCGCCGCGCTGACCTGGCGGGCGGTGGCGTCGGCCTGGTCGAGGCCGAACAGGGTGTCCTGCTCGCCCTGTACCAGCATTGTCGGCTGGGTGATCTTGTCGGTGACCGAGACCGGCGACACCGACCGCAGCAGGTCGACCGTCCGCTGGTCCGCCCGCCCGGTGGTTGCCACCTGGGCGTACGCCCGGCAGACCGCCTCGGTGAACCGGCCGCACGGGTTGTCGACGCCGAGCGTCGGCGCACCGCCGCCGCCGGGGATCTGGCCCGCGCCCGCGATCGCGCCCGAGTCACCGTTGTCCTCGGTGCCCGGTTCCGTGGCGTCGCCGGTCGGGTTGGCCAGGCCCGCGGCCCCCATGCCCGCGGCGAAGAAGATGCCCGCCCAGGACCGCTTGAACACCCCGTCGGCGCCGAACGCGTTGGCCGATGCCGACGTTGGCAGCTCGCCCGTGGTGGCCGAGTTCGGCAGCAGCGCCTGGCCCAGGTCGTTGTAGGTGATCACCGGGGCGAGCGCGTCGACCCGCTTGTCGGTGCCCGCCAGCAGCAGCGAGAGGGCGCCGCCGTACGAGCCGCCGGTGACGCCGACCTTCGGGTCGCCCGGACCGTCCCGCGTCACCTCGGGCTGCTCGGCCAGCCAGTCGACCAGGCCGCTCGCGTCGGCGACCTCGGCGTCCGGGGCGTTGAGCGCGATCTTGCCCCCGCTGCGGCCGAAGCCACGCGCCGACCAGGTCAGCACGACGAACCCGCGCTGGGCCAGCTCGCGGGCGTCGGACTCGACGCTCTGCTTGCTGCCGCCGAACCCGTGCGCGACCAGCACCGCGGGCGCCGGGGTGCGTTCGGGCAGGTAGAGGGTGGTGTCGAGGTCGACCGGCTGGCCGGGGCCGCCCGCGACGGTGAGCATCGCGTCGCGGGTCGACACCGGCGGCGCGGCGTCGCCGCTGTTCAGCCAGACGAGTCCGGCGGCCGCGACGACGAGGGCGAGCAGCGCGGTGACCACTTGACGCGGTCGGGGGCGAGGTATCCGAGGCACGCCGTGACGGTATTCGACCTTTCCTGAGAGACCTCCCAGGAGGCGGTGTTGCTCATCGAACGGGTGAGCCTGGTTCCCACCGGCGACCAGGCGGGTCACCCTTGGCGGGAGGCGCCTGTGACCAAGCGCAACCCCGGGAAGGATAGGTTCGGCTGGTGTGTTGAGCTCAGACAAGGAACAATCGACGTGCAGTGAGTTTGGTCGGAGGGGAGTATTCCTTCGCACCGGTGTCGTCAGCACGGACCGTTCGCGGTCCCGGGGCCGGTGGCCGGACAGTGTCCGGCGGAAGAGACCTCCGGTTGTCGGCCGCGCGCCCGAACACCCGGAGGTTTGATCAATGGTTATCCCCGCATGGGTCTGGATCGCCACGATCGGCGGTCTGATCGCGCTGCTCGCGATCGACCTGTTCATCGTGGACCGCAAGCCCCATGAGGTGACCGTCGGCGAGGCGGGCCGGTGGGTGGCGTTCTACATCGCCTGCGCCGTGGCCTTCGGTGGCGCGGTCTGGCTCTTCTCGGGCGGTCAGTACGCGGGCGAGTTCTTCGCCGGGTACATCACCGAGTACTCGCTGTCGGTGGACAACCTGTTCATCTTCCTCATCATCATGTCCGCGTTCGCGGTGCCGAAGATCCACCAGCACAAGGTGCTGCTGATCGGCATCGTGCTCGCGCTGATCATGCGGGGCATTTTCATCGCCGTCGGCGCGGTGGCGATCGCCCGGTTCAGTTGGGTGTTCTACCTGTTCGGCTTCTTCCTGGTCTACACCGCGTGGAAGCTCGCCCGCACCGGCCTCGGCGAGGACGAGGAGTACGAGGAGAACGCGCTCACCCGGGTCGCCCGCAGGCTGTTCCCGGTCACCGACACCTACCACGGCGCGAAGTCGTTCGTGAAGCTCGACGGCAGGCGGTTCGTCACCCCGATGTTCATCGTGATGATCGCCATCGGCACCGCCGACCTGCTCTTCGCGGTGGACTCCATCCCCGCCATCTTCGGCCTCACCAAGGAGCCGTTCCTGGTGTTCAGCGCGAACGCGTTCGCGCTGATGGGGCTGCGCCAGCTCTACTTCCTGCTCGGCGGGCTGCTGCGCAGGCTGGTCTACCTGTCGGTCGGTCTCGCGCTCATCCTCGGCTTCATCGGCGTCAAGCTGGTGTTGGAGGCGCTGCACACCAACACGCTGCCGTTCATCAACGGCGGTGAACCCCTTGGTGTGCCGACCATCGACATCGCGCTGTCCTTGTCGGTCATCGTGGGTGTGCTGGCCGTCACCACGGTCGCGAGCCTGATCAAGTCCCGGCGGGACGAGGCGAAAGGCGTGACCGCCGATTCGTTCGAACCGGTGGAGCAGCAGCACTGACCGCGCGCGGCGCCGGTACTTCTGTGGACGAGTGGGAATAATCGACGTTCCTGAGGCTTGCTAAGTGTCGGGTACGGTCGTTGAGTGCGCCCAGAGGACATCGAACTGCTGGCGGCGCCCGGTGCGCCCGCGATGTGTGGGGACCTGGTGTTGGTCGGAGTCACCACACCGGATCTCCACGCCGACGGCTACCGCGGCGGCCTGTACCGCGTCCCACTCGACGGCGGCGAGGTGCGTGAGTTCACCCGCGGCTTCCGCGACGTCGCCCCGGCGATCTCGCCGGACGGCGGGCAGGTCGCGTTCCTGCGGTCCGCGGGCCCGGAGGCGAAGGCGCAGCTGCACGTCATGCCGGTCGACGGCGGCGAGGCCCGTCAGGTCACCGACCTGCCGCTCGGCGTGGGCGCGCCGGTCTGGGCGCCCGACTCGCGGCGGATCGCCTTCATCGCACGGGTTCCCGAGCCCGGCCGCTACGGCACCGACGGCTCGACGGCCGAGGCGCCGCGCCGGATCACCCGGTTGGACTACCGGCTCGACGACGTCGGCTTCCTGCTCGACCGGCCGCCGCACCTGTTCGTGGTGGACACGTCCGACCCGGCCGCCGAGCCGGTCCGGCTGACCGAGGGTCTCGCCGAGCCCGCCGACCCGGCGTGGACGCCCGAGGGCGACCACGTGCTCGTCGGCGCCAAGCGCGACTGGGGCAGCGCGGACACCCTCAACGTCGACCTCTACGCGGTGCCCGCCGAGGGCGGCGCGCCGATCCTGGTGGCGCGGTCCGCCGGGTCGACGGACCACCCCGTGGTCACCCCGGACGGCATGGTCGTCTACCTCGGCGACGACTTCCCCGGCACGGAATCGGTGGCGCGCAACCTCGGGGTGTGGGCGGTGCCGCTGCGCCTGGACGGCGTGCCCGGCCTGCCGCGCAGGCTCACCGATCCCGAGACCGTCGACTGCGAGGGCGCGGCGGGCCGCCCGCTGGTCACCGCGACCGGCGTGCTGGTGGCGGTGCGCAACCGCGGCGCGGTGGAGCTGCGCCGGGTCGCGATCGGCGCGGACGGCGCGACGCTGTCGGAACTCGGTCTGGTGGCCGGGGAACAGGGCATGGTCAAGGGTTTCGCCGCGGACGGCGACCGGGTCGTCTGCTCGCTGTCCACTTGGGACACGCCGGGCGAGGTCGTGCTGGTGGCCGGGGACGAGACGTGCAGGCTCACCGACTTCTCCGCCGCCCTGCGCGACCGCGGGGTGCGCCCGCTGATCGAGATCAAGGCGTCGGCGCCGGACGGCTACGCCACGCACGGCTGGCTCGTGCTGCCCGAGGGCGAGGGCCCGCACCCGGTCATCCTCTCGGTGCACGGCGGCCCGTTCATGTACTACGGCTGGGGCCTGTTCGACGAGGCGCAGGTCTACGCGGCGGCCGGATACGCTGTCGTGCTGCCGAATCCGCGCGGTTCGGCGGGCTACGGCGAACAGCACGGCCGGGCGATCATCGGCGCCATGGGAACCGTCGACGTCGACGACGTGCTGTCCGTGCTGGACGCCGCGCTGGAGCGGCCGGACCTCGACGCGGGCCGCGTCGGCCTGATGGGTGGCTCCTACGGCGGCTGGATGACCGGCTGGCTCGCCGCGCACCACGGTGAGCGGTTCACGGCGGCGTGGAGCGAGCGCGCGGTCAACGCGTGGGACTCCTTCGTCGGCGGCTCCGACATCGGCTGGTGGTTCGCCGACGCGTACTGCGGCCCCGATCCGGCAGCACAGCACGAGATGAGCCCGCTCACGCACGCCGACAAGATCAGGATGCCGTTCGCCGTCGTGCACTCCGAACACGACTGGCGGTGCCCGGTGGAGCAGGCGCAGCGGATGTTCGTGAAGCTGCGCCGCAACGGCGTCGCAGCGGAACTGCTGCTGTTCCCCGGCGAAGGCCACGAGCTGACCCGGTCGGGCAGTCCGCGACACCGCAGGCAGCGCTTCGACGCGGTGCTGGACTGGTGGTCGCGGCACCTGTGACCGCTCACAGCAGCGTGTAGTTCAGCTCCTCGCAGACGCGGGCCAGCGGCAGGTCGAGCCCCGGATAGTCCAGCGGCAGCAACACATCCGGCGCGCTCGGCAGGGCGTGGCCCGCGGGCGGGTCCCACAGGCAGACCGCGGGCTCACCACTGTCCATAGAGGACCGATACCAGATGCCGTCGAGGTCGGGGTGGGCCTCGCGGATCGCGCGCGCCCACGCCTGGGTGACGGACTTGGTGCCACTGCTGATCTCCTGCGACGCGCCCGCCCGGGTCGGCCACAGTCCACAGAGGTCCAACAGGCGCAGCGTCCGGCTGGGCCGCAGTACCACCAGGTGCGGTCGGCGGGTGGCGCGGTCGACCACCGAGGTCTGTTGGAACACCTCGGCGACGCTGGTCCGCACGGAGAGTCCGAAGTAGAGCACCCCGTGGCCGGGCGCGGTCGCGGGCGCGCCGGTCGGGCCGGGCGGGTGCGGGTCGAACCGCGCGTGCGGCAGCGGACCGGTGGCGCGAAAGGAGTTCCAGCGCTGCTCGTGCAGACCGGCCGCGGCGAAGACCCGCACCAGGGGCGTCCCGGCGGGCAGCGCGACGACGTCCTCGTCGGGCCGGAGCAGGGTCTTCATGGCAGCGGGAGCGGGCGGCTGGGGAAGCCGTGACATCGGGATAGGGGTCCAGTCGTCCGGGAGTGGTCAGGCCGGGGTGCCGAGCGTCGCGGCCACAGCGGCGACACGGCCGGGATCGCCGCCGGCGAGCAGCCACTGCCGTGGCGTCGCGGGTCGGTCGCTGATCCGCAGGTCGGCCTGCGGCGTCGTCATGAACGCGGCCACCACGAGCGGGGGCTGGTCCTCGGGCACCGCGCGGAGCACGACCTCCAGGCCGGGCAGCACGCCGGCGGCGGCGAACTGCCACGCGGGCAACTGCCAGCCGCCGCGGTCCTTCCAGCCCGCGAGCCTGCCCGCGGCCAGTCGGTGCCGGATGCGGCTGGTGTCCACGCCGACGGCGTGCGCGGCGGCGGACACGGTGAGCGCGGAGTCGCGCAGGACCGCCCGCGCGGCGACCGCGCGGGCCCGGGAGTCGACCTCGTCGGGTCTGCGGGGGGTGAGGTCGAGCCCGACGCCGGTCAGGGTGTCGCGCTGCTCGGCGGTGAAGTAGTCCGCCGGGTCGGGGGTGGCGGGCGAGAGTCTGCCCGCGGCCTCGGCGACCAGTTTCAGGAACTCCGCCGGGTCGATGCGCAGACCCGCCTCGGCGAGTACGGACTCCAGCGCGGCTGTCATGCGCCCAGACTATCCCGGATGTGCGCTTTCGTGCGCGGTTGTGCGGGAACTCACCGAGACCGACACCGATCGCGCACGATCGAACACGGACAGTCGTACCAGCGTAGTGCAACCTTTGGGGGACAGCGCTCCGTCCTTGCGGCATGACCAGTGACTTACGTCGGTGGCCCCGTGCAGGGGTGGCCACCGTGGCGATCGCGGCGATGGGGGCGGCCGCCATCGGCGCCGCCTACTGGGTCGGCACCCAGCACAGCCCTCCTGACACGAGCCCGACCACCACGGTGCTCGCCCCGGGCGCCGTGCGCCTCGTGGCGTTCGACTCGTGCGAGGCGGCCCTCGCCGAACTGAAGCGGACGGCCCTGGCCAGGGTCGGCCCGTGGGGCCTCGACGGCGGCAACTCGATCATGGAGCGCGGCGCGGTGGGCGCTCCGGCGGAGGACTCGGCCGCGGCGCCCGCCGAGGGCCGGTCCCAGCAGAAGGACACCGGCTACTCGCGCACCAACGCCCACGAGGCCGCGGCCGACGAACCCGACCTGGTGAAGACCGACGGCAAGCGGATCGTGAGCGTCGTCGACGGCAAGCTGCGGGTGGTCGACACCGCGTCCCGCAAGGTGACCGCGACGCTCGCGGTGCCCGGCGGCTACCCCACCCAGCTCCTGCTCGACGGCGACCGCGCGCTGGTCACCGTGCAACCCGATGGCGGTGTGATCACCGACCTCCCGATGACCGACGGCCCGACGACCGGCCGCGCGACGCCCATGCCGAGCGGCCTGAACACCCGGCTGGTGCTGGTCGACCTCGCGGGCGGCGCCCGGGTCGCGGGCTCGCTGACCGTCGACGGCGCCTACATCGACGCCCGCCAGGTCGGGTCGGTGGCCCGGGTCGTGGTCCGCTCCGGGCCGCGGCTGGAGTTCGGCTACCCGATGGGCGACGTCGGCGAGGCCGAGGCGACCCGGCGCAACCGAGAGATCATCGAGCGCTCTACCGCCGCCGACTGGCTGCCCCGCTACCAGCTCGAACGCGGGTCCGACCGGACCAGCGGGCAACTCCTCGACTGCCCGGCCCTGAGCCGCTCGGCGGGCCACACCGGCACCGCCGTGCTCAGCGTGCTGACCTTCGACCTGCGCGCCGACCTCGGCACGGGCGACGCCGTGGGGATCGCCGCCGACGGCGACACCGTCTACGGCACCGGCACCAGCCTCTACGTCGCCGACGACCACCACCCGCGGGTGGGTATCCTGCCCGCCGAACCGCGCCGGATCGCCGCGCCCGAGCGGTCCGGGCCGCCGCGCACCGAGGTGCACCAGTTCGACGTGGCCAAGCCCGGCAAGCCGGTGTACCTCGCCTCGGGCGCGGTCGACGGCTCGCTGCTCAACCAGTACTCGCTCTCCGAGCACAACGGGAACCTGCGCGTCGCCACGACCACCGAGGACCCGACCCGGTGCTGCGACCGCACGCCGAACTCGGAGAGCGCCGTCGCCGTGCTCACCCGCCGGGGCGACACGCTCGCCGTGGTCGGGCGGGTCGGCGGGCTGGGCAAGGGGGAGCGGATCTACTCGGTGCGGTTCCTCGGCGACACCGGCTACGTCGTCACCTTCCGGCGCACCGACCCGCTCTACACGATCGACCTCGCCGACCCGGCGCGGCCGCGGGTCACCGGCGAGCTGAAGATCACCGGCTACTCGGCCTACCTGCACCCGGTCGGCGCGGGCAGGCTGCTCGGCGTCGGCCAGGAGGCCACCGACCAGGGCCGGACGACCGGTACCCAGGTGTCGCTGTTCGACACCGCCACGCGCGCCGACGCCCGTCGGGTCACTCAGTACCAGCTTCCCGGCGCCAGCTCGGAGGCCGAGTTCGACCCGCACGCTTTCCTGTATTGGCAGGAGAAGGGGCTCATCGTCGTGCCGCTGGACCGCTACAAGTCCGATGGCACCTCGAACGGCGGCGCACTCGTGCTGCGGCTCAGCGGCGACGCGCTCACCGAGGCCGGCGTGCTGGCCCACCCCGACGTGCGCAACACCATGGTGGACAACCGGATTCGCCGTTCCCTGGTCGCGGGCGGTGCACTGTGGACAGTGTCGGCGTCCGGCCTGCTGGTGTCCGATATGGACAGTCTGGCTCAGCTCGCCTGGGTGCCGTTCGGCTGACGCGCCGCGGGTACCGAGGCCGCGCGCAGATACGACCACAGCGCGGGACGTCCGTCCGTCACCGGGAACGGCGGCGGCGTCCCGCGCAGGGCGGCGCGCAGGCTGCTGTCGTCGGTGACGAACTCGGGCCGCAGGTGCTCGGTGTCGTAGTAGCGGTGGAACACCGGGGTCTGCCCGCCTGACAGCGGCGGCACGATCCAGCTCCAGTCCGCCGGGCACTTGCGGCCCGCCTGGGCCTCCCGCTCGACGTGCTTGACGAACCGCGCGGACTCCGTGTGGTGGTCGCTGATCGTGACCCCGGCCGCGGTGAACGAGTGCAGGACCGCGACGTTCAGTTCGACCAGCGCGCGGTCGCGCCACAGCGAGGTCTCCGTGGTGGTGTCCAGGCCGAGCCGGGCCGCGATCGTCGGCAGCAGGTCGTAGCGGTCGTGGTCGGCGAGGTTGCGGGCGCCGATCTCGGTGCCCATGTACCAGCCGTTGAACGGTGCGGCGGGGTAGTCGACGCCGCCGATCGACAGCCGCATCGAGCTGATCGCGGGCACCGCGTGCCAGCGCAGGCCCAGCTCGGCGAACCATCGGTGATCGGGGTGGCTCAGCGGGACCTCGCGCACGGCCGCGCGCGGGAGCACGCTCAGGTGCGCGGGCTCGTCCGCGGTCGACACCACCAGCGGCAGCACGTCGAACGGCGACGGCACCCCCGGCGGGCGCCAGCCCATCGCCCGGACCGCGTCGGAGAACTCCAGGTAGCGCGGGTCGCCGAGCACGGTGCCGTCCGGGCGCCGATGGGCGGCGTAGCGGATCAACTGCTCGTTCCAGATCCGCGGCGCGGGCCTGCCAGGGGCGTCCGGGGCGAACACGGTGATCAGCGGCCGGACCCGGCCGTCGTTGGTGGCGATCCGCAGGTGCTCGACGCAGTGCGCGGCCACCTCGCGGGCGGTGCGGACCGCGCGCATGTCGCGCACCCGCATGCTGCGCCAGTACAGCCTGCCGATGCAGCGCGCGCTGTTGCGCCACGCGACCCGGGCGCCGAACGCCAGCTCCGCGGTGGTGTGCTGGTAGGTGCCGGTCAGTTCGATCTCGGCGCGCACCCAGCCGATCCGCGACGCCGCCGGACCCGCGTCGGGGTTCTCCGCGTGGAACAGTTCGAGGAACTCGGTCGCTTCCTCGGGGTCGGCGAGCCCGCCGCGGGCGGGTTCGGGCGGCCCGGGCAGGTCGAGCTGGCGGGGGAGCGTCCAGATCTCACCGGTCACCCGCGAGAACCTAGCGGACGCGCGGGACCCCGAGCCCGAGCCTCACTCGATCGGACGTCACCCGCCCGTGAGCTGACCCAGCACTGACGGCCCCGAGCCACGCGCCCGTGGACGCCGCTGCCTGCCGGACCGCATGCGGTACACAGCGCCGAATTACCCGACCCCGGCACTGCTGGAATGGGGTTCGGCGAGGCGCCTTGGCGGTTACGCGAATTCCGGTCATCACCCGAATTGGTGACACACTTTGTGGTGAATTGACCCGCAGGAGAATTCAGAGCGCGAATACCGACCCGGTCAGGACGGCCAGTTCGCAGGCGTTGCCGAAGCTCTCGCGGTAGTCCACGAACCGGCCCTCCCAGCGACCGCGCGCGGTGACCGCGACCGGGTCGTACTGCAGGGTGCACGCCTGCTCCGGGTCGACGGCCAGCGCCGCGAAATCCCCGCTGACCAGGAAAAGTTCGCCGCACGCCGACTCGGCCTGCGGATGTGTGCCGCCGTCCGGGTCGCAGCGCAGGGTGCCCATCCGCGCGGGCTGGTTCTCCCCGGCGACGGTGAGCATGAGGTAGGACGTGGCCAATCTGGCCGAGGCGCTGGGGGTCACCGCGGCGGTGGCCGTGATGGCGAGCACGAGCGCGCAGGTCTTTCGGAACATGTCGGACAGCTCCTTTGTCTTTCCGCGCCGAATGGGCAGCGGGAAACCGTCATCGACTGTAGGGCATAACCGAGATCAGATCGAGACGAGCCCGCATTCCGGCGCACTTTCGGCAATTTCCGACCCGACGCACGCCGTCCGAACCCGCGGACGGGTGCGGCCGAACGGTCCAACCGGTGGTGATCCCGGCGGTTGCAGTTGGAAAATATCCGTACAACCCCTGGGCGATCGTGACAGTAACTATTACGCTACTCGCTGGAACCGACTCGCCGGGCTACCCACCCTGCCGATGTACGTCCGGGGGTCCGGCGCGGTCCGCGTTCCCGTCGTTGCCGCATGTCCCACGAGGCCCGGAGCCCCCGGGTCCGCGAGGGCTGCCCATCGGAAGGGATCTCCCTGATGCGAACCGCACTCATCCGCTTAGCCACGGTCGCCACGGCGGCCGTCACCTGCGCCATCCTCACCGCGGGCATGGCCGCTGCCGCCCCCGCGGTGGTGGAGAAGGACCCCGTCATGACCCCCTCCGGTGACACGCCGATCTCGGTCATGGTCACCAAGCTCACCCACTCCCAGGCGACGGCGCGGTTCCGCGCGGCCGGGATCACCTGGTCCTCCAGCGGCAACTGCAGCAACCGCTACAACTCCACCTGCACGTCCTTCGAGCAGATCAACCTGACGTCTGTGCAGGGTGCGGAGACGCTCAAGCGGGCCAGCGGCTGTGCGATGAACATCACCGGCGGGACCGAGGTCGGGCACGCGAGCGGCACCTACAGCCATTGGAACGGCTACAAGCTCGACTACAGCCTGTACTCGTGCCTGGGCAGCTACATCCGCAACACCTTCACCTACATCGGCGGCAACAAGTGGCGCTCGGGCTCCGGGAACATCTACTTCCTGGAGAGCAACCACTGGGACGTCACCTACTACAACTGCGGCGGCTGCTGAGCCACTGGCCGGCCGGTTGGCAGTCCACATCGGACTGTCAACCGGCTTGTCCGCCCATGCGGACGGGCAGGCTCTTGAGCCCGTTCTGGAAGTTCGACCGCAGCCGCACCGGCGCACCCGCGGGCTCGACCAGTCCGGGCAGGTCGAGCACCGCGTCGAAGATCGCGCGGAGCTGCACTCGGGCGAGGTGCGCGCCAAGGCAGAAGTGCGGGCCGTGACCGAAGGTCAGGTGCTCGCCGGGGACGCGGGTGACGTCGAACGCGTCCGGGTCGGCGAAGACCCGCTCGTCGCGGTTCGCCGACGCGAACCACACCACGACCTTGTCGCCCGCGCGAATCCTGGTGCCCGCCAGTTCGGTGTCCACAGTGGCCGTTCGACGGAAGTGCATCACCGGGGTCCACCAGCGCAGCATCTCCTCGACCGCACCAGGCAGCAGCGCCCGATCGGCCCGCAGCGCCCGGTAAGCGTCCACATGCGACATCAGCGCGGCCATCCCGCCGGGGATGCCGTTGCGCAGGGTCTCGTTGCCCGCCACGGAAAACAGCCAGAACAGGTTCTCGAACTCGGCGATCGACACCCGCCCGCCCGCACCGTCCACATGCGACATGAGCACGCTCATCACGTCGTCGCCGGGGGTGGCCCGCTTGACCTCGCCGAGGTCGCGGGCATAGGCGTAGAGGTCGGGCATGCCCTCGCGGGTGCGCGGGTCGGGCATCCGGCCGTCAGGCCCGGGGCAGGGGCGCAGGGCCAGCGCGCGGCGCGCCAGGTCGGTGACGCCCGCGCCCGCGGCCTGGCTCACCGCGTACTCGGCGTCCTGGAAGCCGATCACCCGGTTGCTCCAGTCGAACATCAGCCACCGGTCGGCCGCGGGGACGCCGAACACCTCGGCCAGGGTCAGCAGCGGCAGGTCGGCCGCCACGTCCTTGGCGAAGTCGACCTGGCCGCGCTCGGCGCCCGCGCGCACCAGCTCGCGCGCCCAGCCGGTGATCCGGTCGGCCAGTCTGGCCACCGCACGCGGGGTGAACGCCTTGGTCAGCAGCCCGCGCAGCCGCGCGTGGTCGGGCGGGTCCTGGTTGAGCATCATCTCGCGCACGAACGCCAGCGCCGCGGGCGTCGCCGGGTCGCGGATCTGGGTGGCGCCGAGCCGGGAGGAGAACACCTCGGGCGAACGCAGCACGCGGCGCACCTCGGCGTGCCGCAGCACCGCCCAGAAGCCAGGCCCGTCCGGCTCCTCGACCCAGCGCACCGCGGCCTCGGCGCGCAGCGCGGCCAGCAGGTCGTGCGGGACGCCGTCGAGGTAGGTGTCGGGGTCGAGGATCGGTGCGGCGTCGGTGGCCATGGCGGCATTCTGCTCCCGCCGGAGCCTGGTGCGGCAAGATCGGGTCCGTGGACAACGGACTCTTCGTCGAGCGCGGCGGCACCCCTGGCCCCACGCTCGTGCTGCTGCACGGCCTCGGCGCCACCGGTGACGTCTGGTCGGGCCTGCGCGACCTGCTGGCCGACGCGTGGCCCGGCGGCTGGGTGATCCCGGACCTGCCCGGCCACGGCCGCTCGTCCGCGCTGCCGGGGTACTCCTTCGGGGCGCTGGCCGCCGAAGTGGCCCGCGCGGTGGGGCCGGGTCCGGTGGCGGTGCTCGGGCACTCGCTCGGCGGTGTCGTCGGCCTGACGCTGGCCAGTGGCTGGTTCGGCGTGCGGGTGGTGGCGGCGTGCGGGGTGGGAATCAAGGTGAGCTGGGCGCCCGCCGAGCTGGCCAAGGCCGCGGCGTTGGCCGCCAAGCCCGCGCGGGTGTTCGGCACCGCCGCCGAGGCGCTGGACCGCGCGGCCAGGGTCGCAGGCCTGCCCACGGCTTCACCGGACGCCCGGCTCATCGCCGCTGACGGCGACGGCTGGCGGCTCGCGCTCGACCCCGGCGCGTTCGCGGTCGGCAGGCCGGACTTGCCCGGCCTGCTCGCGGCGGCTCGCGCGGAGGTGACGCTGGCGGCGGGGGAGACCGACCCGATGAGCCAGGGAGAGCACTTGCGCGCGCTCGTGCCGGACCCGGTGATCCTGGCCGGACTGGGGCACAACGCGCACGTCGACGACCCGGCCGCGCTGCTTGCGCTGGTCGAGCGGCTGCGCGCGGCCTGGTAGGTCGGGCCGGATCTGCCCCTCACCCGATCGGGTGAGGGGCAGATCCGACTGTCACCGCACGCTGACGAGGTCCACCACGAAGATCAGCGTCTCGCCCGGCTTGATGGCGCCGCCCGCGCCGCGGTCGCCGTAGCCCAGGTGCGGCGGGATGACGAGCTTGCGCCTGCCGCCGACCTTCATGCCCGCGACGCCCCGGTCCCACCCCGCGATGACCCGGCCGCCGCCGAGGGGGAAGCTGAACGTGTCGTTGCGGTTCCACGACGCGTCGAACTCCGCGCCGGTGGAGTGCGCGACGCCGACGTAGTGCACCGTCACCTGCTGACCCGGCGTGGCCTCTTCGCCGTCGCCGACGGTGATGTCCTCGACCACCAGGTCGGTGGGCGGGGCACCCTCGATCGGGTCGACCTCGGGCTTCTGCAAAGCCATGCTGCACTCCTCGCTGCTTCGACGAAACGATCGGGGTCATCCTCTCCCGACCCGCCGGACGACGCGCGGCGACCCGCCCGGCGGCGGATCGGCGGTAACGCTGGACGGGGCTGCGGCGAATTCATCATCGCGGCCCTGTCCCCCCCGACGGCAGGGCCGCGTTCTCGTTCCCGGGACCGCCCGCCCTGCTCGCCGCGTCCGCCGGAGAACTCCGGCGCACCCCCGTCTGGCCATGCGCGGCCATGTGACGGACCGGAAAACGCTCCACGCCGTTCACTCCACAGTGCGTGATCATCTGGCATTCTTCACTCGATCGTGAGTTTTTGTCACGCTGTGTCGACGTCACTCCAGGGCGTCGGCCGTCGGGGAAGGACATGCCCGTGCAGATCCGTCGCTGGAAACCATTAGCCCTGCTCATCAGTCTGTTAACGGTCGTCTTCGCGCTCCACGTGCCCGCCGGGGCGGCCGCGCCGCTCACCGTCGCCCAGGCCATCGGTCAGCAGACCGGCGCGTCGGCGACCGTGCGCGGCTACGTCGTGGGCCAGCCGACCGCCACCAGCACCGTGGTCCGGTCGAACTTCCCGTCCGACTACGCCATCGCCCTCGCCGACACGGCCGCCGAGACCAACACCACCCGGATGATCTACGTCCAGGTGCCCTCGGCGTTCCGGTCCGGCTACGGCCTGCGCACCAACCCGAGCCGGATGGGGCAACTGCTCGACGTCACCGGCAAGCTCAGCGCGTACTTCTCGCACGCCGGGCTCACCGCGCCGACCGCGTTCGCCCCGGCGGGCAGCACGCCGCCGCCGCCCCCACCCCCGCCGCCGGGCGACGACTACTACCGCGACGCCATCGGCAAGACCGGCCCGCAGCTGGAGGCCGCCCTGCACCAGATCATCAGGACCAACACCAAGCTGTCGTACGCGCAGGTGTGGGAGGCGCTCAAGGTCACCGACCAGGACCCGAACAACTCCGCCAACGTCATCCTGCTCTACACCGGCCGCTCGCAAAGCAAGACCAGCAACGGCGGTGACCCGAACGACTGGAACCGCGAGCACGTCTGGGCCAAGTCGCACGGCGACTTCGGCACCGCGACCGGGCCCGGCACCGACATCCACCACCTGCGCCCGACCGACGTGTCGGTCAACGCCGAGCGCGGCAACAAGGACTTCGACAACGGCGGCTCGCCGGTCGGGGAGGCCCCGGGCAACTTCACCGACGCCGACTCGTGGGAGCCGCGCGCCGCGGTGAAGGGCGACGTCGCCCGGATGATCTTCTACATGGCCGTGCGCTACGAAGGCGGCGACGGGTTCGCCGACCTGGAGCTCAACGACAGCGTCAACAACGGCACCAACCCCTTCCACGGCAGGCGGTCCGTGCTGCTGGCGTGGCACGCCCAGGACCCGCCGGACACCTTCGAGCGGCGCCGCAACCAGGTCATCTTCGACTCCTACCAGCGCAACCGGAACCCGTTCATCGACCACCCGGAGTGGGCCTCGGCCATCTGGAACTGACGCGGACGACCGGGAGTCCGCCCGCGCGGGCTCCCGGTCGCCGGACTCGCCCGTAGCGCATGGCGCTACGGCGGGCTACAATGGGTTGTGAAGATCATCACGCAGCGGGAGTTCCGCAACAACTCCGCGGCGGTCATGGACGCCGTCGAGGCGGGCGAGGTCTACCACGTCACCCGCAACGGCGTCGAAGTCGCCGAACTCCGCCCCCTCTCGCGCAGGCGCAGGCTCACCGCCGAAGAGTTGGTGGAGCGGCACCGCGGGCTCCCTCGGGTCGAATACGCGCCGATGCGAGCCGAGGCGGACGAGTTCTTCGGCACCGCGGACCGAGTCGGCGAAGACGACCCCTGGGAGCGCGCGCGTGGCTGAGCGGCACGAGTCCGGGGTGCTCGACACGTGCGCCTACATCGATCTCGACCTGATAGATCCGGCGATGCTGCCCGCGATCCCCGAGATCACCGCCGTGAGCATGGCGGAGCTGTACCAGGGGGTGGCCATGGCCAAGGACGTCGCGATCCGCGCGGCGCGGACGGAGAAGCTGGGTGCCGCGATCGTCGAGTTCGACCCCCTCCCGTTCGACCGCGCCGCCGCGGCCCGCTACGGAACCCTGGTCGCGTTGACGGTGTCCGCCAACCGCGATCCCCGGCCGCGCAGGATGGATCTGATGATCGCCGCCGTGGCCTCCTCGCGGGATCTGCCGCTCTACACGCGCAACGCGGCCGACTTCGCGGGCCTGGACGACTTGGTCACCGTGATCGGCATCTGACCGGCGGTCGTGCCCGCGATGCGCGGCGTGTCGCCGTCCCCTGGAGCGCCGATCACGGGGGCATTTCGGTACGTGAACGTGAAACTGATCACCACGCCGGGGCCGCGACTTCCGATCGGCCGGGCACTACTAAAGTATGGCCCGACTAGCCTTTGTCGTGGTGGAGTGCACACCAATGAACTCTTGACACCGAAAAGGGCGGCCGACGAACCCCCGGGTTTCGCCGATGGCAAATCAAAAGTACGCGAAAATACACCGGTAGGTCCGCGACGCGGCCTCGCGCGGGACAGTTTCGCAGACCCCCTGCCAGGGGCTCCACCTGGGTCGGGGTAGCCAAACGGGTATTGCGAATACGTTTCATCGGCGGTCGAATCCGGCCCGCTGGACGTGATTTGGACCACTGGCCAGAAGCCACATACCAGTTCACCCCCTATCTGTCGGGTAGGGGGTGACACAGGTAGGGGTTGGCAGTGCCGTGTCGTTCTGTTTGAGTCGGCTGACGCGAGTTGGGACCAGTAGTCGACAAACTGGGAACTCGACGCCCACATTTGTTTCGTTGTCAGTCGGGGAGAGTTAAATGCATGTGTCGGGACTTGGCATGCCCGCTGGGCCCGCGGGTGCGGAGCTGGTCATCGCGCTGAACCCCGTGCACCGCCCGTCCCCACGGCTGACTGCGGCGGCGGTCCGGGCGGGCGCGCTGGGCGTACTCGACCTCGGCGCGGGCGACCGCCGCGGCGTCGAGGCCGCGCTCGCCCGGACGGTGCGCTGGTCGACCGGCCCGTTCGGGGTGCGAATCGGTCCCGGCTGCGCGGTCGCGGACCTGCCCGACCAGGTGCGCGCGGTCCTGCTCGCCGACCCGGCCCGGTCCGCCGCCGAGTTCGACGGACGCCGCGTGCTGGTGGAGGTCACCGATCGCGCCGAGGCGGTGCGGGCGGTGGCCGCGGGCGCGCATGGCCTTATCGCGCGCGGCTCCGAGTGCGGCGGCCGGGTCGGCGACCTGAGCACGTTCATCCTGCTGCAGCAACTCCTCGCCGACCCGGACGTCGCGGTGCCGGTCTGGGCCGCGGGCGGCATCGGCCCGCACACCGCCGCCGCGGCCGTCGCGGGCGGGGCGGCGGGCGTCGTGCTGGACACGCAACTCGCGCTGCTGGCCGAGGCTGACCTGCCGGTCGAGGTCGCGGAGACCCTCGCGGGCCTCGACGGGTCCGAGAGCGTCGTGCACCACGGCCACCGCGTCCTGCTGCGCCGCGGCCCCGGAGTCCCCGCGCTGCCCGCGGACCGGGCCGAGTTCCTGGCCATGATCGGCGGCACCGACCTGCGCGCCCAGTTCGTCCCGGTGGGCCAGGACGGCTTCCTCGCCCGCTGGTTCGCCGACCGCTGGGGCACGGTAAGCGCCGCCGTACAAGGGATTCGGGCCGCCGTGGTGGCCGCGATCCGCACCGACGACGCCACCGCGGCGCTCGGGGCCGACTCGCTCGCGGCGCGGGCGCTGGGCACCGCGCTGCCGCTGGCGCAGGGGCCGATGACCCGGGTCAGCGACCAGGCCGAGTTCGCCGCCGCCGTCGCCGCGGAGGGTGCGCTGCCCTTCATCGCGCTCGCCCTGTCCGGCCGCGAGCAGACCAGGACCGTCCTCGAACGCACCAGGGACAGCCTCGGCGCGGCGTCCTGGGGCGTGGGCGTGCTCGGCTTCGCGGCCGAGGAGATCAAGGCCGCGCAGTTGGAGCTGATCGCCGAGATCCGCCCGACGCACGCGATCATCGCGGGCGGGCGGCCCGCGCAGGCCGCGGCGCTGGAGGCGGCGGGCATCGTCACGTTCCTGCACGTGCCCTCGCCCGGGCTGCTGCGCCAGTTCCTCGCCGCGGGCGCGCGCCGGTTCATCTTCGAGGGCTCCGAGTGCGGCGGCCATGTCGGTCCCCGCAACAGCTTTCCGCTCTGGGAGGCCCAGATCGCGGTGCTGGCCGAGTTCCTCGCGGGTGCCGCCGACGCGACCGGGCTGACCGTGCTGTTCGCCGGCGGCGTGCACGACGAGCGTTCGTCGGCGATGGTGGCCGCGATGGCCGCGCCGCTGACCGCGCGCGGCGTCGCGGTCGGCTCGCTGATGGGCACCGCGTACCTGTTCACCGAGGAGGCCGTGCGCGCGGGCGCGATCACCCCGCTGTTCCAGCGGCAGGTTGTCGCCGCCGAACGCACCGACCTGCTGGAGACCGCGCCCGGGCACGCCACCCGCTGTGTCCACAGTGGATTCACTGCGGAGTTCGCCCAGCTCAAGGGTGATTTCCGCGCCGACGGTGTGCCCGACCGGGAAGTCTGGGAGCGGCTGGAGAAGCTCAACGTCGGCAGGCTGCGGTTGGCGAGCAAGGGGATCGAGCGGGTCGGCGACGACTTGCTGGCGGTCGGCGAGGACCGCCAGCTCACCGAGGGCATGTTCATGGCGGGCGAGGTCGCGGTGCTGCGCGACGCGATCACCACCATCGGCGCCCTGCACGAGTCGGTGACCGCGGGCGCCGCGCGGCTGCTCACCGCGCGGGCCGCCGAACTGCGTGCCGAACTCGGCGTCCGGGTCGCGGAAGCGCCCGCCCCCGAGCCGCTGCGGATCGCCGTGGTCGGCATGTCCGCCATGTTCCCCGGCGCGCCCGACCTCGGTACCTTCTGGGCCAACATCCTGTCAGGAAAGGACAGTGTGACCGAGGTGCCCGCCGACCGGTGGGACCCGGAGATCTATTACGCGCCGGACGGTTCGGGCGAGCGCACGGCGTCGCGCTGGGGCGGGTTCCTGCCCCAGATCCCGTTCGACCCGCTGCGCTACGGCATCCCGCCCGCCTCGCTGGCGAGCATCGAACCCGTGCAGTTGCTGGCTTTGGAGGCCGCGCGCCGCGCCCTGGCCGACGCGGGCTACGCCGGACCCGATGCCGACCGCTCCCGCACGTCGGTCGTCTTCGGCGCGGAGGCGGGCAGCGACCTGTCCAACGCGACGACGCTGCGCACCGTGCTGCCCGCGTACCTCGGCGCGGTGCCCGCCGCGCTGGACGAGCAGTTGCCGAAGCTGACCGAGGACTCGTTCCCCGGCATGCTCGCCAACGTCATCGCGGGCCGGGTCGCCAACCGGCTCGACCTCGGCGGCGCGAACTACACCGTCGACGCGGCGTGCGCGTCCTCGCTGGCCGCGGTCGACGTCGCGTGCAAGGAACTCGTCACCGGCACCAGCGACCTGGTGCTCTGCGGCGGCGCGGACCTGCACAACGGCATCAACGACTACCTGCTGTTCTCCTCGGTGCACGCGCTCTCGCCGACCGGGCGGTCCGCGACGTTCGACACCGCCGCCGACGGCATCGCCCTCGGTGAAGGCGTCGCCTGCGTTGCCCTCAAACGACTCGCCGACGCCGAGCGCGACGGCGACCGGATCTACGCGGTCATCGACGGCGTCGGCAGCGCGAGCGACGGGCGGTCGCTCGGGCTCACCGCGCCGCGGCCGGAGGGGCAGCGGGCCGCGCTCACCCGGGCCTACCGCAACGCGGGCGTGTCCCCGGCGCAGGTCGGTCTGGTCGAGGCGCACGGCACCGGCACGGTTGTGGGCGACCGCACGGAGTTGCAGACGCTGACCGACGTCTTCATCGAGGCGGGCGCGGCGCCGGAGAGCTGCACGGTCGGCTCGGTGAAGTCGCAGATCGGGCACACCAAGTGCGCGGCGGGGCTCGCCGGGCTGATCAAGACCGTGCTGGCGCTGCACACCGGGGTCAAGCCGCCGACGCTGCACATCGAGCGGCCGAACTCGGCCTGGGACCGCGCCACCAGCCCGTTCGTCTTCCACACCGCTGCCCGACCGTGGGCCGCCGAGCCCGCGGGCCGCGTCGCCGGGGTCAGCGCGTTCGGCTTCGGCGGCACCAACTTCCACGTCGTGCTGCGTGCCTACGACCAGGCGCCGCCGGAGCACACCCTCGACGAGTGGCCGGTGGAGCTGTTCACCTTCCGCGGCGCGGACCTGGCGGCGGCAAGCCGTGCGGCGCAACACCTTCTGGACCTGGTCGAGGCCGGGGGAGGGTGGCGGCTGCGCGACTTCGCGCACAGCGCGGCCCGGCGCAGCGACGGTGCCGCGGGCCGCGGTGAGGCGGTGCGGATCGCGGTCGTCGCCGCTGATCTCGCGGAGCTGCCCGGCCTGCTGCGCCGCGCGATCGACGGCGCGCACGACCCGGCGGCCGGGATCTTCGCCCCCGGCACGGAACCCGACGGCGGCGAGGTCGCGTTCCTGTTCCCCGGTCAGGGAAGTCAGCGTCCGGGGATGCTGGCCGAGCTGCTCGTGACCTTCCCCGAGTTGCAGCACTACTTGCAGCTCGGCGCCCGTTGGGCCGACGTGCTGTACCCGCCCGCCGCGTTCGACGAGCGATCCCGCGCGGACCAGCTCGCCCGCATCACCGACACCACGGTCGCCCAGCCCGCGCTCGGCATCGTCGGACTCGCCGCGGCCGACCTGCTCGGCAAGGCGGGCGTGCGGCCGGACATGGTCGCCGGGCACAGCTACGGCGAACTCGTGGCGCTGGCGGCGGTCGGGGCGCTCGACGCCGACACCTTGCTGACGGCCAGCAGCGCGCGGGCCGAGGCGATCCTCGCCGAGGTGCGCGACGGCGACGCGGGCGCGATGGCGGCGATCAACACCGGGGCCGACCAGGTCGACGAGGTGCTCCGACTGTCCGAATTGGACGGATGCGTGGTCACCGCGAACCGCAACTCGCCCAAGCAGACCGTGATCTCCGGGCCGACCGACGCGGTGGCCGCCGCGGTGCGCCAACTGCGCGACGCCGGATTCGGCGCCAAGTCGATCCCCGTGGCGTGCGCGTTCCACAGTCCGTTGGTCGCGGGCGCGTCCGCCGCCTTCGCCGACGTGCTCGGTGGACTGGCCGTGCGCGCTCCCGAGGTGCCGGTGTGGTCCAACCGCACGGCGGGCACGTATCCGACCGGGCCCGACGAGGTGCGGACCGAACTCGCCGCCCAGGTCGGCGCCCCCGTGCGGTTCGCCGACCAGATCGAGGCGATGTACGCCGCGGGTGCCCGGACGTTCGTCGAGGTGGGACCCGGCACGGTGCTGACCCGGCTGGTGTCCGACGTGCTCGGCGACCGTCCATACCAGACAGTGGCGCTAGAGGGCGACCGGCGGACCGGCCTGCCCGGCTTCCTCGCCGCGCTGGCCCGCCTCGCCGTCGCGGGCGTCGAACTGCGCACCGGCTGGCTCTTCCGCGGCCGGGACGCCGCGGACCCGGCCACCGCTGCCGCCGCCAAGCCCATCGGCTGGACCGTCGACGGCCACCTGGTCCGTCTCGCCGACGGCACCATCCCGGCCACCGCCCTGCGTCCCGCCCGCCGCATCCAGGAGTTGACTGTGTCCAACGGGAACCCTGTCGACGCCGCGGGTGGCGCCGACGCCCTCGTCGCCGAGTTCCTGCGCACCAGCCGGGAGATGATCGCCGCGCAGCGCGACGTGCTGCTCTCCTACCTCGGCGCGACCGCGACCGCGCCGACCGCACATGTCTACAATGGACATATTGGTGCCGCGCCGCGGTACGTCCAGACGGCGCTCCCCGCCGCGGTCGAACCCGCGCCCGTCCCGTCGAAGTCCATAGTGGACCCGGCTGGAGTGTTGGCCGCGGTGTTGGGGATCATCGCGGAGCGGACCGGGTATCCGGTGGACATGATCGAGCCGGAGTTGGATCTGGAAGCGGATCTGAGTGTGGATTCGATCAAGCGGGCGGAGATCGCGGGTGAGTTGGCGGTGCGGTTGGGTTTGCCGTCGGTCGATGACGCCGATGTGGAGGAGTTGTCGAAGGCGCGGACCGCTGCCGGGATAGCCGACCTGATCGTCGGCAGGCTGGCGCCCACCTCGTCCGTCGAAAGTGTTGCAGCAGTGGAAACCGGTGCAGTGGACACCGGCAGTCCACCGAGCATCATCGCGCCGCAACGGCTGGAGTTCGCCGAGTTCGACCTGCCCGCGTCGGCCGACGGCACCGCGTTGACCGGCGTGACCATGCTGCTCCTCGGCGGTGGCGGCACCGCCGAGACCGTCGCCGAGCGGCTGCGGTCGGCTGGTGCCGTGCCCGTTCTCGTGCCGAGCGGCCAGGTTCCCGCCGAGGTCGGCCCGAGCAGCGGCGTGGTGTTCCTGGACGCGCTCGACGCGACGGAATCCGTGCTCCCCGGCGCGTTCCCGGTGTTCCAGGCCGTGCTCGCGCACAGTCCGAAGTGGCTGATCGCCGCCGATCGGCGCGGCACCGGGCAGCCGAGCGGCCTGCGCGGGTTCTTTCGGACCGTCGCGCGCGAGTACCCGGACACCGTCGCGGCCCTGGTCGAGGTCGGCGCGAACGCCGACGCGGCAACGGTTGCCGACGCGGTGCTCGCCGAACTCACCGCGGGCGACACCGAGCCGGTCGTGCTGGCGGACGGCGGCAGGCGCGGCCTGCGGCTGGAAATCACCGACCTCGGGCTGCTCGGCAGCACGGGCGCGGGTCCGGCGGGCGACGGCGTCGCCGAGGCGGCCGCCATCGGACTCGACCGCGACTCGGTCGTGCTGCTGGCGGGCGGCGCCCGGGGGATCACGGCCCGGTTCGCGCTGGCCATCGCCGCGAGCAGCCGCTGCCGGATCGAGTTGCTCGGCCGCACGCCCGTGCCCCCCGCTGTCGAAGACCCGGCCACCGCTTCGGCCGCGGGCCGGGCCGAGTTGCGGGCCGCGTTCATCGCACAGGGCCTGACCTCGCCCGCCGCGATCGAGCGGGCGGCCACTGCCGTGCTCGCCGAGCGGGAGGTGCGCGAAACGCTGGCCCGGGTGCGAGACCTGGGCAGCGCCGTGCGGTACCACTCGGTCGACATGCTCGACGAGGAAGCCGTGCGCACCACGGTCAAGGAGATCCACACCGAGCACGGCAGGCTCGACGGGATCGTCTACGCCGCGGGCGTCATCGAGGACAAGCTGATCGCCGAGAAGTCCGCGGACTCCTTCGGCCGGGTCTACCGGACCAAAGTGGACGGTGCGCGCACGCTGCTGGACACGGTCGACGCGCTGCCCGACGGCCCCCGGTTCGCGGTGCTGTTCGGCAGCATCGCCGCCGCGCTGGGCAACCGCGGGCAGGTCGACTACGCCGCGGCCAACGACGCGCTGGAGGAGCTGGCGCAGGATTGGTCCACTGTGGACCGTCGCGGACTGACTGTGCACTGGGGACCGTGGGCGCCCACCGGCACCAACGACGGCATGGTGACCCCGGAACTGATGCGCTCCTATGCCGCGCGCGGCATCGCGCTGATCGACCCCGAGGAGGGCGTGCTGAGCCTGCTGCGCGAGCTGGCCTGGGGCCCGCGGTCGGTGCACGCGGTGGTCTACACCGCGTCAGGGTGGTGACGGGGATGGCCACGACCACCCCGGTCGCGATCGTCGGCATGGCGGTGCTGCTGCCCGGCGCACCGGATCTGCCGACCTACTGGCGCAACATCGTCGGCGGCGTGGACTCGATCACCGACGTGCCGTCGGGGCGCTGGGACGAGGCGCACTACGCCCCCTCTGGCGAGCGGCGGGCCGACCGGATCTATTGCAGGCGCGGCGGTTTCGTCGACCAGCGGACCGAAGTGGACGTCACCCGGTTCGGCATCATGCCGAGTTCGGTGGCGGGCACCGAGCCGGACCAGTTGATCGCGCTGCACGTCGCGGCGCAAGCGGTCCAGGACGCGGGCGGCGACCGGGTGCTGCCCGCCGACCGGCAGCGGGTCGGCATCGTGCTCGGCCGGGGCGGGTACCTCACGCCCGGGCTCGTCCGGCTCGACCAGCGGGTGCGCACCGCGACGCAACTCGTGCGCACCCTCGGCGAACTGCTGCCCGAACTGGACGACGAGCGGCTCGACCAGGTCCGCCGGGCGTTCACCGACCAGCTCGGCCCCGAGCAGCCGGAGTCGGCGATCGGGCTGGTCCCGAACCTGGCGGCCTCGCGCGTGGCCAACCGGCTCGACCTGCGCGGCCCCGCCTACACCCTCGACGCGGCGTGCGCGTCGTCGCTCGTCGCGGTCGACCACGCCGTGCGGGAGCTGGATTCCGGGCGGTGCGACGTGATGCTCGCGGGCGGGGTGCACCACTGCCACGACGTGACACTGTGGAGCGTCTTCAGCCAGCTCGGCGCTTTGTCGCCGAGCCAACGGATCCGGCCGTTCGACCGCCGGGCCGACGGCGTGCTGATCGGCGAGGGCACCGGCGCGGTCGTGCTCAAGCGGCTGGCCGACGCCGAGCGCGACGGCGACCGGGTGTACGCGGTCGTCACCGGGACCGGCGTGGCCAGCGACGGCCGCACCGCGAGCCTGCTCAACCCCGACCCCGGCGGCCAGGTGCGGGCCGTGCGCCAGGCGTGGGACGCCGCGGGCCTCGACCCGGCCGCCGCCGACTCCATCGGACTGCTGGAGGCCCACGGCACCGCGACACCGGCCGGTGACGCCGCCGAACTGTCCACTCTGGCCACGGTTTTCGGCGAGGCGACCGGCGAGCGGGCCGTGATCGGCTCGGTGAAATCCATGATCGGACACGCGATGCCCGCCGCGGGCGTGGCCAGTCTGGTCAAGGCCGCCCTCGCGATCTACCACGGCGTCCTGCCGCCCACTCTGCACTGTGACGAGCCGAATCCGGCGCTGGCGCTGACCCGGTTCGCGCCCACGGCCACCGCCCGCCCCTGGGAAACGACCGCCGCACAGCCGGTTCGCCGGGCGGGCGTCAACGCTTTCGGGTTCGGCGGCATCAACGCCCACGTGGTGCTCGAACAAGGGCCGACGTCGCTGGTCGCCGGAACCGTTGTGCGCGAACCCGAACGCGTGCTGCGACTCGCCGCGCCGGACCCGACCGCGCTCGCCGTCCTGCTCGACGCCGAGGATTCCGCCGTGCTCGCCACCGGACTCGACGAGCGTGCGCCCGCGGTCGGGGCGACCAGGCTCGGCATCGTCGACCCCACCGCCAGACGCCTTACCCTGGCACGAAAAGCGGTCGCCCGGGGCCAGGCTTGGCGCGGCCGCAACGACGTCTGGTTCGCGCCGCGCCCGCTGCTCGGCCCGGGCGGCGGCCGCACCGCGTTCGTCTTCCCCGGCCTCGAAGCCGAGTTCGACCCCCAGGTCGCCGCGTTGGCCGAGCGCTTCGGGCTCGACTGGTCGCCCGATGGCGCCGAGGTCGGCGACATCGGCAGGCACGGCACCGCGGTGTTCCAACTCGGCCGACTCCTCGACACCGCGTTGCGCAGGCTCGGTGTGGTCCCGGACGCGGTCGCCGGGCACAGCGTGGGGGAGTGGACCGCGATGGCGTGCGGCGGCATCCACGCCGCGGGCGACCTCGACGCGTTCCTCGCCACGTTCGACCCGGACGCGCTGCGGGTGCCCGGAGCGGTGTTCGCCGTGCTCGGCGCACCGGCCGCCCAGGTGCTCGACGAGCTGTCCGGGCAGACGGATGTGGTGCTGTCGCACGACAACGCGCCCAACCAGGCGATGATCTGCGGGCCGGACGGGGCCGTCGAGGAGATCGTGCTGCGGATGCGCGCGGCGGGCGTGATCGCGCAGGTGCTGCCGTTCCGGTCCGGCTTCCACACCCCGATGCTCGCGCCCTACCTCGACCCGATTCGGCGCGCGGCCGAGGGTTTCACGCTGCACCCGCAGACCGTGCCGGTCTGGTCGGCGACGCTCGCCGCGCGGTACCCGGCCGACAGCGCCGCGGTGCGCACCCTGTTCGTGCGGCACCTGCTCGAACCGGTTCGGTTCCGGCCGATGGTCGAGGCCATGCACGCGACCGGGTTCCGCGCGTTCGTGCAGCTCGGCGCCGGTCAGCTCGGCTCGCTGATCGGCGACACGCTCACCGGCCGGGACCACCTCGTCGTCTCGGCGCACTCGACCGTGCGCGACGGGCTCACCCAGCTTCGCCGAGTCGTCACCGCGCTGTGGGCCGAGGGTCTCGAACCCGACGTGGCTCCGCTGCTGCCCAAGAGGTCCACTGTGGACTCACGGGTGCGCGTGGATCTCGGCGGCGCGCTCGTCTCACTGGACGCGTCGACCCGGTCGACCCTGGCCGCCGGGTTGCGTCCCGGCCGGGGGCTCGTGCCCGCGGGCGACGGCTCGGTGCTGGCGCGGCTCGGCGAGGTCGGCACCCGGTTCCCGGTCGCCGCGGAGCTGTCCGCGCTGCTGCACGACACCGCGAGCGTCGCGGCGGAGCTGATCACCGCGGGCGCCGGGCGGCGGACAGCCCCGCCGTCGAGGCCGGTCGGGCCGCCGCCGCCGGTCGAGCGGCCCGATGTGCTGCGGATCTCCGTCGAGGAGATGCCGTACCTGCTCGACCACTGCTTCTTCCGGCAGCGCCCGGACTGGCCCGACGACGTGGACCGCTGGCCGATCGTGCCCGCCACCACGGTGATCGGCCACCTGATGGACATCGCCGAACGCGCCGTCCCCGGCAGGCGCGCCGTCGCGGTGCACGACGTCCGGCTCACCAAGTGGATCACCGCTATCCCGTCGGTCGACGTGCCGGTGTCGATCACACCGCAGGGCCCGGACCGGGTCGAGGTGGCGCTCGTCGGGTATTCGCGCGCGGTGGTCGAACTGGCGTCCGGCTACGCCGCGCCGCCGCGGCCGTGGCGGTTCGACCCGGCGACCGAGCGTACCCCGGAACTGGCCGCCCACCAGCTCTACGGCGAGCGCTGGATGTTCCACGGCCCCCGATTCCAAGGGGTCACCGAGCTGACCGCGATCGGCGACCGGCACGTCCGCGGCGTGCTCACCACCCCGCCCGCGCCCGGCGCGCTGCTGGACAACGTCGGCCAGCTCCTCGGGTACTGGATCATGGCGGTGCTGCCCGAGCGCACCACGGTGTTCCCGGTGCACATGGCGCGGATCGCCTTTCACGGGCCACATCCCGCCGCGGGCTCGCGAGTGGACTGTCTCATCAGGATCACCGGCGTCACCGACACGACGCTCACCGCCGACATGCAGCTCGTCCGCGACGGCACGGTGTGGGCGGAGTTCACCGGCTGGAGCGACCGCCGGTTCGACACCGACCCCGGAATCCGCGCGGTGGACCGGTTTCCGGGCAGCAACACGCTCTCGACCAGGCAGCCGGAGGGCTGGACGCTGGTGCACGAGCGCTGGCCGGACCTCGCCTCCCGTGAGCTGATCATGCGCAACATGCTGGGCAGCGCCGAGCGGGTGCGCTACGCGGGCCTGCGGCCCAACGGGAAACGCCAGTGGCTGCTCGGCCGCATCGCGGCGAAGGACGCCGTGCGCGGTCTGCTGTGGACAGAGGGCGCAGGCGAGGTCTATCCGGCCGAACTGCTGGTGCACAACGACGAACACGGCAAGCCGCACGTCGGCGGTCAGCACGGGTGCGAGGTCGGTGACCTGACGGTCTCGATCGCCCACCGCGGCGAGGCCGGCGTCGCGCTGGCCAGGCGCGGGGTGTGCGGCATCGACATCGAGGAGATCACCGACCGGCCGCGGAGCACCCTCGACGTGGCGCTCGGCCCGGCCGAACAGGCCCTGCTGCGCGACCTCGTGGCCGCCACCGACGACCCCGAAGCCTTGTGGTTCACCAGGTTCTGGGCCGCGAAGGAGGCCGTCGCCAAGGCCAGGGGCACCGGGCTGCGCGGCAGGCCGACCGACTACCAGGTGATCGCGGCGGACGGCGACCGGCTGCGCGTGCGGGTCGACGGCACGGTGTCGGACGTGCTGGTCCGACAGGTCGCCAACCCGCCCGGCCTTCCCGTGCGGGAGTACGTGGTCGCGTGGACAGCCGAGGACGGTTCCGCCGTCCCCAACGAGGAACAGGAGAATCTGTGAGCACCGAGTTGACCGCCCCCGTGCAGTCCGACAGCGCGGACGTGTTCGCCGACATCACCGCGATGCTGCGCGCCCTGCTCGACGAACACGGCCTCGACGACGTCGACATCACCAGGGACACCACCTTCCACGACGACCTGGAGCTGGAGAGCATCGACCTCGTCGGGCTGTCCGGGACGCTGCGCGAGCGCTACGGCGACCGGGTCAACTTCGCGATGTTCATCGCGGAGCTGGAACTGGACGAGATCATCGAACTGACCGTCGGCAGGCTGGTCGACCACGTGTCGGCGTCCCTGCGCGAAGCCGAACGAGGCTGACCATGACCAAGATCCGCACTGGTGACCTGACGACCCACGTGCAGCGGCTGCCCGCCGCGCCCGTGCCGGACCGGGTCGGGCCGCCGCCGGTCGTGGTGTTCGTGCACGGGCTGCTCACCGACAGCCTGGCCAGCTACTACTTCACCCTCGGTCCCGCGTTCGCCGCCGCGGGTGTCGAGGTGATCATGTACGACCTGCGCGGGCACGGTCGCACCGACCGGCCGCGCACCGGCTACCAGCTCGAACGGTTCGTGGCCGACCTCGCCGCGCTGCTCGACGAGCTGGACCTCGGGCAGCCGGTGCACGTGATCGGCAACTCCTTCGGCGGCAGTGTCGCGAGTGGACTCGCGGCCTGGTTCCCGCACCACACGGCGACGGTGACGATGATCGAGGCCGAGCCGCCGGTCGCGGCCTGGACTCATCACATGGCCGTCGGTCTCGCCGACGCCAAGGCCAAACTCGCCCACGACGACGCGATCGGCTGGATCGCGGCGAACCACGGCGCGCACACCGCCCGGCTGTCCAAGGGGGCGATCCGCATCCTGCAGACGACCACCATGGCCGAGGACGTCGCGCACAGCCGGGTGATCGACGACAGCTTGGCCGAGATCACCTGCCCGGTGCTCGCGATCTTCGGCGACGAGTCCGGTCTGGCCGCGCAGGTGCCCGACCTGGAGTCCAAACTGGACCGCTGCCGGACGGTCGTGCTGCCGGACCAGGGCCACTCGGTGCTGGTCGAGCGGACCGACGAGACCCGCGACATCATCCTGGCCTGGCTGCGCGACCACACCGCCACGGAGTTGGTCGGGACCCGAGGGTGAGCCGGTTCCTGTTCGTGGTCCCGCCACTCGTCGGACACCTCAACCCCGCGGTCGGGGTGGCCGGTGAACTGGCCCGCCGCGGCCACGACGTCGCCTGGGCGGGCTACGCCGAGCAGATCCGCCAGCACGCCGGCGCCGACGCGGTGGTGTTCCCGTGTCCGATCCCGGAGGGCGGCCTCCGGCGCACCGCCGATCTCAAGGGGCCCGCGGCGTTCCAGTTCCTGTGGGCGGAATTCCTGATTCCGCTTGCCGACCTGATGGCGCCCGGGGTGGCGGCGGCGATCGAGGCGTTCGAGCCCGACGTCGTCGTCGCCGACCAGCAGGCGGTGGCGGGCGCGCTGGTCGCCGAGCGCTACGGCGTCCCCCATGTCACCTCGGCGACGACGTCGGCGGAACTGGTCGACCCGCTCGCCACGCTGCCGAAGGTCGCCGACTGGGTGCGGACCCGGCTCGGCGAGCTGCGGGCGCGGATCGGTGACCCGGCGGGCACCGCGGACCCGCGGTTCTCCCCGCACGGCGTGCTCGCGTTCACCACCCGCGAGCTGTTCGGCGCCGCCGAGCCGGCGCACGACCGCGTGCACCTGGTCGGGCCGGTGATCTCGTCCCGACCGTCCACATCGGACTTCCCGTGGGAGCTGCTCGACCCGGCGCGGCCGACCGTGCTGGTCACCCTCGGCACCGTCAACATGGACGCGGGCGCCCGGTTCCTGCGCGAGGCGGTCGCCGCGCTGGCCGCATCGGCGGACCGGGTCCAGGGCATCGTGCTCGACCCGGGCCACACCCTGACCGACGTGCCGGACGGCGTCCTGGTGCGCGCGCACGTCCCGCAGCTCGACCTGCTCGGCCACGTCGCCGCGGTGGTGTGCCACGGCGGACACAACACCGTGTGCGAGTCGCTGTGGCACGGCGTTCCGCTGGTGGTCGCGCCCATCCGCGACGACCAGCCGATCATCGCGGGCCAGGTCGTCGCCGCGGGCGCGGGCGTGCGGGTCCGGTTCGGCCGCGTCACCGCCACCCAGCTCGCCGCCGCGATCGACACGGTCCTGGACGACACCGCGGGGTTCCGGGCCGCCGCCGAGGCAGTCGGCCGGTCCTTCCGGGCCGCGGCGGGGGTCACCGCCGCCGCCGATCTCCTCGACCACCTCGCCGTCCGTGAGAACATCGGAATATCGGCCGACTGATCAGCGTCTGGACTACACATGACACCCGATTCACCCGCAGGTCCGCCCACCGCCAAGGCCGGGAGCGGCACGCTGCGCGTGCTGCTCGGGTACGCCCGGCCGCACCGGGCCGTATTGGCGCTCACCCTGGTGCTGACCCTCGCGGCCAGCGCGTCCGGGCTGGTGCAGCCGCTGGTGGCGCAGGACGTGCTGGAGGCGCTCGGCTCGGACGCGAGCCTGCTCGGGCCGATCCTGCTGCTCGGCGCGCTGGTGGTCGCCGGGGCCGTGCTCACCGGGATGCAGTCGTGGCTGCAGCAGCGCACGTCGGAGCGCGTGGTGCGGCAGGTGCGCCGCGGCCTGATCGACCGGCTGATCCGGCTCCGAGTGTCCGAATTGGACCGTCGACCGCCCGGTGACCTCATCGCGCGGGTCACCGCGGACAGCACGCTGCTGCAGAACGCCGCGACCGACGGCCTGATCCTGGTGGCCAACGGGTCGCTCACCTTCGTCGGCGCGGTCGTGCTGATGGGAACTGTCCATTTCGGACTTCTGGCCGTGACGCTCACCGTGCTGGTGGTCGTCGCCGTGGTGATGACCCTGGTGCTGCCCCGAATCCGCGCGGCCGTGGCCCGCGCGCAGGAGTCGGTCGGCGCGATCGGCGCGGCACTCGACCGGACTCTCGGCGCCGCCCGCACGGTCAAGGCGAACGGCGCGGAGGGCCGGGAGACCGCGCTCGCCGACCTCGCCGTCGAGGACGCCTACGAGGCCGGGCTCGTCGGCGCCCGGTACCGCGCGGTGGTGCAGATCCTGTCCGGGATGTCGATCCAGGCGGCGTTTCTCGTCGTGCTCGGCTTCGGTGGCGCGCTCGTCGCCGCGGGCGACCTCTCGGCGCCCGCGCTGATCGCGTTCCTGCTCTACGTGTTCTTCCTCGCGAACCCGATCGCCTCGCTGGTGTCCGGGCTGAGCCAGCTCCAGCAGGGGCTCGGCGCGGTCGGCCGGATCGCCGAGGTCGCCGACATGCGGACCGAGGACGACGTCGACGCCACGCTGCTGCCCCCCGCGGGCCGCAAGGTCGCGCCGACCATCGAGTTCGACGGCGTCGAGTTCTCCTACTTCGGTCGTTCCCCGGCGCTGCGCGGCATCTCCTACACCGTGCCCGGCGGCACGCAGACCGCGCTCGTCGGCCTCTCCGGCGCGGGCAAGACGACGATGTTCGCCCTGCTGCAGAAGTTCTACGAGCCCTCGGCGGGCACGATTCGCATCGACGGCGTCGACATCGCCACGCTGACCCGCGCCGAGGTCCGCAGGCGCATCGCCTACGTCGAGCAGGACACCCCGGTGATGGCGGGCACGATCCGCGACAACCTGCGCTACGCCGCGCCGGAAGCCACCGACGCCGAGATCGCGCAGGCGCTGCGCGTCACCTACCTCGACACCCTGGTCGACCGCCTCGACGCGGGCCTCGACACCGAGGTCGGCACCCGCGGCGTGGCGCTGTCCGGCGGTGAACGTCAGCGGCTCGTGATCGCCCGGGCGCTGCTGCGCAAACCGGAGGTTCTCCTGCTGGACGAGGCCACCGCCCAACTCGACGCCCGCAACGAGCAGGCGCTGCGGGACACGATCACCCAGGCGGCCGAGTACTGCACGGTCGTCCTCATCGCCCACCGACTGTCCACAGTGACCGCCGTGGACCAGATCGTCATGCTCGAACACGGCCGCGTCCGCGCCCTGGGCACCCACTCGGAACTCGTCAGGTCCGACGACCTCTACCGCGAACTCGCCGCCACCCAACTTCTGGCGGGCGACGACGCCGTGTCCGGTCAGGAGGATCTGGCCACGCTCACCGGCTGAGTTCACCCGTTGCGATCAGTGCCCGAACGCCGGACGGGTGGGACAATGGAAAGTCCATGGTCGCAGGGGAGTGCGCGGTGGACGGTTTCGGCATCTCCGTCGAGTTCGACGGCCACCGGCTCGTCGTCCTGCCCACCAACGCCTCGGCCGAGGTCGCCCTCGGCATCAGCAGGCTCGTCGTGGCGGCGGGCGACGTCTCGTCGGTCTCGCTGCACGATGCCGGGCTCCTCCGCAACGGCAGGCTCGACCTCGTGGTGCGCACCGGGCTGAGCTATCACCTGCACTTCACCCGCGCGCAGCAGCCCGCTTTCGCCCAACTGAGCCAAGGTCTGCTCGCCGCCCGCGCGGATGGCGCCGCCGCTGGTCCGGCGGCGGAACCGCGGGCGGCGGAGATCCTGTTGCGTGGCAGCGGCTACTTCAACCGCGACGTGGTCGGCGAGTCGCAGTACTTCCGCGCGCTGCGGATCCTGGCGGGCCGGGCGTCCTCCGGCGAACGGGAGACGACGGCCGAACTGCGCCGCGAGCCAGAGAACCGCCACGACGGCAACGCCGTGCAGGTGGTGGTCGAGGGCCGAACCGTCGGCTACCTGCCGCGCGAGGTCGCCGGGGAGTACCACGTCGCCCTCGACCGGGTGACGCGGACCGGGCGGACGGCCACCTGCCGCGCGCGGCTCTGGTGGTCCCACGACCGCGACGACTTCATCGCCAGTGTGTCGCTCGACCTGGCCGACCCGGCCGTCCTGCTGCCGATCAACACCGTGGACGAGGACTCGCCGCACCTGCTCGTCCCGGTGGGCCGGTTCTTCCAGGTCACCCACGAGAACGAGCACATGGACGTCCTTGGCCCGCTGATGGACCGGGCCTACCTGCCAGGCCGGGCGCTGGCGTTCGCCAGCCTGCTGGTGACCGAACGGGTCCGGCCCCGCTCGACCAGCCACGTGGTCGCGGTCCGCGTCGACGGGCAGGAGATCGGCGAGCTGACCAGGCAGACCTCGCTGAAGGTGATGTCGCTGGTCCGGCCGCTGCAGGAGGTCGGCGTCACCTGCTACGCCGAGGCGCACCTCACCGGCAACGCCCTCGCCGTGCAGGCCAGGCTCCACCTCACGCCCCCGGAAGAACTCCCGCCCGCGTTCATCGAGCGGGTCCAGCGGGAGCTGCGCCGACCTCGGATGGCCTAAGGTTCTCTCGCCGAAGGCGTCCGAAGGGGTGGTACTGGGGTGGAAGAGTTTCCGATGACGGCTGGTCCGCGGTCCGCGGCCGACAGTCACGACGTGATCCAGGTGCGCGGCGCCAGGGAGAACAACCTGGCCGACATCTCCCTCGACATCCCCAAACGCAGGCTGACCGTGTTCACCGGCGTCTCCGGGTCCGGGAAATCCTCGCTCGTGTTCGGCACCATCGCCGCGGAGTCCCAGCGGCTGATCAACGAGACCTACACGGCGTTCATCCAGTCGTTCATGCCCAGCCAGGGCAGGCCGGACGTCGACGCACTGCACAACCTGAGCGCGGCGATCATCGTCGACCAGGAGCGGATGGGCGCCAACTCGCGCTCCACCGTCGGCACCGCGACCGACGCGCACACGATGCTGCGGATCCTGTTCAGCAGGCTCGGCACCCCGCATGTCGGGTCGTCGCTCGCGTTCAGCTTCAACAGCCCCGAGGGCATGTGCCCCGACTGCGAGGGGCTCGGGCGGGTCTCGGCGATCGACGTCGACCAGCTCGTGGACGTCGACCTCTCGCTCAACGAGGGCGCGATCACCGTCCCCGGCTTCACCGTCGACGCCTGGTACGTGCAGGGATTCACCCAGTCCGGCTTCGTCGACCCCGACGTCAAGCTGCGGGACTACACCCCCGAGCAGTGGGAGGCGTTGCTGCACAAGCCCGCCACCAAGGTCAAGATCGGCAAGATGAACACCACCTACGAGGGCCTCGTGGTGAAGGTGCAGCGGCTCTTCCTCGGCAAGGACCGCGAGTCGATGCAGCCGCACATCCGGGCGTTCGTGGACCGGGCGGTGGCGTTCGCCGAGTGCACCGCGTGCGAGGGTGCCCGGCTCAATCCGGCCGCGCTGTCCTGCAAGGTCGGCGGCCGCACCATCGCCGAGTGCTCGGCCATGCAGATCAGCGACCTGGCGGAGTTCGTCCGCGACATCGAGGAACCCTCGGCGGCGCCGCTGCTGGCCACCCTGTGCGCCACCCTCGACTCACTGGTCGAGATCGGCCTCGGCTACCTGAGCCTGAACCGCGAGTCCGGCACGCTGTCCGGCGGCGAGGCCCAGCGGGTGAAGATGGTGCGGCACCTCGGTTCCAGCCTGACCGATGTCACCTACGTCTTCGATGAACCGACGGTCGGGTTGCACCCGCACGACATCCAGCGGATGAACAACCTGCTGGTCCTCTTGCGGGACAAGGGAAACACGGTGCTCGTCGTCGAGCACAAGCCCGAGGTGATCGAGATCGCGGACCACGTGGTCGACCTTGGCCCCGGGGCTGGCCCGTCCGGCGGCCACGTGTGCTTCGCGGGCGACGTGCCCGGCCTCCGGGCGTCCGGCACGCTCACCGGGCGGCACCTCGGCCACCGTGCCCGCCTGCGCGACAAGGTCCGGTCGCCCCAGGGCCAGTTGTCGATCAAGGGCGCCAACCGGCACAACCTCAAGGACGTCGACGTCGACATCCCGCTCGGGGTGCTCACGGTGGTCACGGGCGTCGCCGGGTCGGGCAAGAGCTCGCTGATCCACGGCTCGCTGCCCGGCCGCGACGGCGTGAGCGTGGTCGACCAGTCCCCGATCCGCGGGTCGCGGCGCAGCAACCCGGCCACCTACACCGGGTTGCTCGACCCGATTCGGACCGCGTTCGCCAAGGCCAACGGCGTCAAGGCGGCGCTGTTCAGCGCGAACTCCGAGGGCGCCTGCCCGAACTGCAAGGGCATCGGCCTCGTCTACACCGACCTCGCGATGATGGCCGGGGTGGCGTCGGTGTGCGAGGAGTGCGAGGGCAAGCGGTTCACCCCCGAGGTGCTCACGCACAAGCTGCACGGCAAGGACATCAGCGAGGTCCTGGCCATGTCCGTCACCGAGGCCCGCGACTTCTTCACCGCCCGGCCCGCCCGCGCCATCCTCGACCGGCTCGCCGACGTCGGGCTGGGTTACCTCGGACTGGGCCAGCCGCTCACCACCCTGTCCGGCGGTGAGCGGCAGCGGGTCAAGCTGGCCATCAGGATGGCGGAGAAGGCCACGACCTACGTCCTGGACGAGCCGACCACCGGCCTGCACCTCGCCGATGTGGACCAACTCCTGGCCCTACTGGACCGCTTGGTGGACGACGGGAACACCGTCGTGGTCATCGAACACCACCAGGCCGTCATGGCCCACGCCGACTGGCTCATCGACCTCGGCCCCGGCGCGGGCCAGGACGGCGGCCGGGTCGTCTTCACCGGCACCCCCGCCGATCTCGTCGCCCACGGAGATTCCCTGACCGCCCGACACCTCCGCACCTACGTCGGTTTCCTGACGATGGCGCCCGCTCGATGAGTGGCTACCAGCCACGCTCGCGCCACTCGCTCAACTTGGGGCGTTCGTCGCCCAAGGTCGAGTCGTCCCCGTGGCCGGGGTAGAACCACGTGTCATCAGGCAGTTCGCCGAAAACATGGGATTCCAGGTCGTTCATGAGGCTGGTGAAGTCCTGGGGATCGGTTGTTCGTCCAGGACCGCCCGGGAACAGTGAATCGCCGGTGAAGAGGTGGGGGTGGCCGGTGGGGTCGCGGTAGAGCAGCGCCACCGAACCCGGCGTGTGGCCGCGCAGGTGGATGACCTCCAGCGTGATCTCACCCACCTCGATCGTGTCCCCGTGCTCCACCAGTCGGTCCGGGGGGACGGGCAGGGGCGCGGCGTCGGCGGGGTGGGCGATGGTGCCTGCGCCGAACGCGCCCGCGATCGCGCCCAGCGCCTGCCAGTGGTCGCCATGCTGGTGCGTCGTCACGATGGTGCGCAGCGTCGGGCGGTCCTGGCCGTGGCCGATGACGTCGGAGAGCCGCTCCGGGTCGTTCGCGGCGTCGATCAGCAGGGCTTCGCTGGTGGCGCGGCAGGTCAGCAGGTAGGCGTTGTTGTCCATCGGCCCGACGGACACCTTGGTGATCGTCAGCGCGTCCAGGGTGCGGCGCGCCGCGGGGCCGCCCGGCTCGACATGGCCGGTGTATTCGTCGACTGGGTCCACGGTCGCTGACGGTAGCTCCCGGACCACCCCCGGTTCCACCTCCGCGAGCGGACCGTCGGCGCGCGACCTATCCTGTTACCTGAGCGAGACCTGAAACCGATCCCTGTCGCCGACACCTGTGAGCTCGTGCAGACCACTGAGACAGCTAACCCGAAACGGTCCCCGCGCAAGATCAGTTGGGACCTCCTGCGCGTGCTGGCCGTCTACTCCGTGGTCGTCCAGCACGTCACCCACCAGTCCCCGATCAACCACCCTGAGCTGGGGCCTTACCCGTTCGTGCTGCCGTTGCAGTTCGGCGCGAGCACGCTGCTGGTGATCTCCGCGTTCTTCGTCTGCCACACCGTGCGCCGCGGCGACACGGGCCGCTGGCTGTGGAGTCGGCTCGCGCGGCTGCTGCCCGCGTACCTGCTCGCGGTCGTGGTGACCTACGGCGTCTCGCGGGCCGTGGCGCCCGCGTTCGGCTGGTATGTGCCGAACATCACCGACCTGGCCGCGAACCTGTTCCTCGTCCAAGCCTGGTCGCCGGGCTTCCACTGGATCGACGCCTCGTACTGGACGCTTCCCGTGCAGGTCATGGCGTTCGTCGCGGCCGCACTGCTCTGGCCACGCGGCAGGCACCGCGGCCCGGCGCTGCCGATTCTGCTGTGGACACTCGTCGTGGTGCCGCTGGTGATCCGGTTCGCGTGGCGCCACGACGACGCGGCGCAGTGGGTGAAGTCGCTGTTCGACGGGCTCGCGCTGCACCGGGTGGCGCTGTTCGGTGTGGGCGCCGCGATCTGGCTGTGGACGCGCAAACGCCTGTCCGGCAAGCATCTCGCCTGCTATGCCGGTGCCGTGCTGATCGCGCAGGACGCGCACTCGTCCTTCGCCGACACCCCGTCCACCATCGCCTTCGGGGTGATCCTGGCGGGCATCGTGGCCGCCGCGGGCGGTCCCGACTGGACCCTGCCCGGTCTGCGCCGGTTGGCGCGGCCGATCACCTGGCTGGGCGGCATCTCGTTCGGCGTCTACCTGGTGCACCAGGAACTCGGGTTCGTGCTGGCCAGATTCCTGCTCGACGCGGGCGTCGGCCCGTGGGGCAGGCTGGTGGCCTGCGTGGCGATGGCCATCGCGCTCGGCTGGGGCATGACGCGCCTGGTGGAGCGGCCCGCGCACCGCTGGCTCACGGTCTCCGCCCCAGACCTGTGGACGCGGACGCGCGGCACGGCCGCGGCGGTCGTGGACGCCGTCCGCGACCTGCCCCAGGTGCCCGCTCAGCCCCAGGCGCCCAGCTCCGGCGGCGTCCCGGTGATCCCCGACGCGTCGCCGCGGCCGGTCAGCCACGCCAGCACGGCGGCGGCGGGCCCGCTCAGCTCGCGGGAACTGGAGTGGGTCGCGATGGCGGGCTCCCAAGTCCGCTGACGGCCGTCGGGCAGCTCGACCAGCAGGCGCAGCGGTTCGCCGTCGGTGCGGGCGAGCGCCCCGCGCAGGGCGGTGTCCAGCAGGTGGTCCAGGTGGGCGGGGATGACGGCGCCGAAATCCCGGCCCGCGTCGAGGTCGACCAGGTGCGTCCACACCTCGAACAGCCGCGCCTCGGGGATCTCCGCCGCGGACATCGGCCTGCCGGAGGGGTGCACGATCCTGGCCGCCCAGTCGGCGTCACTCATTCGGGTGGATTCGGCGTGGAACCGGTCGCCCGCGGCCAGCAGGTCCTCGCGCTGGATCTGGCCCATCCGCCGCGCCCCGGCGTCGATGTCCGCGTCGCGGTCGGCGCGGCTCGGGTACGCGGGGTGCTCGATCCCGGTCCGCGCCCAGGTCAGCAGGTTGACCAGGGCGTCGGCGTTGCGCGCGAGGTGGCTGACCACGTGGCCGCGGGTCCAGCCGGGCAGCAGGCTCGGCGCGGCCCAGTCGCCCTCGCGGAACCCGTTCACCACCTCGGCGAGGACCGCCGTGGCCTCGTCGACCAGCACCAGCACCGTGGCGGCGCGCGCTTCGGGGGTGGGTCCGCCGGACGTACGCTGGCCGGGCAGGTCGCCGTGGCTCACCGTGCTGTTCGCGGACGTGCTCGACCAGGTCATCCCGACCCCTGACTGTGTTGGCGACTCGGGTTGGTGTGAACGGAGCAGTGCGGCTCCCGCCACCCAGCGTAGGGGAGCCGCGTTACCAGCGGGTACCACTTGGCGGGTGCATCGCGGCGGGCACTCCGCGAGAATTGTCGGTGCCCCGCTTTAGCATGGACCCCGGCCACTCGTGGCCGCCCCGTGGCCACCCATCGTCGCGCGCGACCCACCCGGATGACGCGCTGCCCTGGACCTGCCAGCACGCATCACCGCCCGACCCCCGCCCAGCTCAGCGCACTACCGAAGGGATCTCAGTGGCCGACCGCCTCGTCGTTCGCGGCGCCCGGGAGCACAACCTGCGTGGCGTGGACATCGACCTGCCCCGCGACAGCCTGATCGTGTTCACCGGGCTGTCCGGCTCCGGCAAGTCCAGCCTCGCGTTCGACACCATCTTCGCCGAGGGCCAGCGCCGCTACGTCGAGTCGTTGTCGGCCTACGCCCGCCAGTTCCTCGGCCAGATGGACAAGCCAGACGTCGACTTCATCGAGGGTCTCTCGCCCGCGGTCTCGATCGACCAGAAGTCGACCAGCCGCAACCCGCGCTCGACGGTCGGCACGATCACCGAGGTCTACGACTACCTGCGGCTGCTCTACGCGCGCGCGGGCAAACCGCACTGCCCCACCTGCGGCGAGCCGATCAGCAAGCAGACGCCACAGCAGATCGTGGACCAGGTGCTCGCGATGGACAACGGCGTCCGCTTCCAGGTGCTCGCGCCGGTCATCCGCGGCCGCAAGGGCGAGTACGTCGACCTGTTCGCCCAGCTCCAGAGCCAGGGCTACTCGCGCGTCCTGGTCGACGGCACGGTGCATCCGCTGACCGAGCCGCCCAAGCTGAAGAAGCAGGAGAAGCACGAGATCGCGGTCATCATCGACCGGCTGGCGGTGAAGTCGAGCGCCAAGCAGCGGCTCACCGACTCGGTGGAGACCGCGCTGCGCCTGGCCGACGGCCTGGTCGAGCTGGAGTTCGTCGACCTGCCCGATGGCGACCCGCACCGGGTGCGCGGCTTCTCCGAGAACCTGGCCTGCCCCAACGGCCACCCGTTGGGCGTGGAGGACCTGGAGCCGCGGTCGTTCTCCTTCAACTCGCCCTACGGCGCCTGCCCGGTGTGCACCGGCATCGGGGTCAAGAAAGAGGTCGACCCGGAGCTGGTCGTCCCCGACGACGAGCTGTCCCTGGCCGACGGCGCCATCGCGCCGTGGGCGGGCGGGCAGACCGCGGAGTACTTCGTCCGGCTGCTCGGCGCGCTGGCCGAGACGATCGGGTTTCGGATCGACACCCCGTGGCGGCGGCTGCCCGCGAAGGCGCAGAAGGCCGTGCTGCACGGCGTCGCCGAGCAGGTGCACGTCCGCTACAAGAACCGCTACGGCCGGGAGCGCTCGTACTACGCCGCCTACGAGGGCGTGATCCCGTTCCTGGAACGCCGCCAGGAGCAGACCGACTCGGAGTACATGCGGGAGAAGTACGAGGGGTACATGCGCGAGGTCCCGTGCCCCGAGTGCAAGGGCAGCAGGCTCAAACCGGAGATCCTCGCGGTCACCCTCGCCCACCGCGACCAGGGCGACCGGTCGATCGCCGAGGTCTCCGCGATGTCGATCAGCGAGTGCTCGGGCTTCCTCGACGGCCTCACCCTCGGCAAGCGCGAGACCATGATCGCGGGCGCGGTGCTGCGCGAGATCCAGGCGCGGCTGCGGTTCCTGCTCGACGTCGGCCTCGACTACCTCTCCCTCGACCGCCCGTCCGGCACGCTGTCCGGCGGCGAGGCGCAGCGCATCCGGCTGGCCACGCAGATCGGCTCCGGGCTGGTCGGGGTGCTCTACGTGCTGGACGAGCCCTCGATCGGCCTGCACCAGCGCGACAACCACCGGCTCATCGAGACCCTGACGCGGCTGCGCGACCTCGGCAACACGCTGATCGTCGTCGAGCACGACGAGGACACCATCCGCTCGTCGGACTGGGTGGTCGACATCGGACCGGGCGCGGGCGAGCACGGCGGCAGGGTCGTGCACAGCGGCACGTTCAAGGACCTGTTGAAGAACAAGGAGTCGCTGACCGGGGCCTACCTCGCGGGCCGCAGCGAGATCCCGCTGCCCGCGGTGCGCCGGGCCACGGACAAGAAGCGCCAGCTCACCGTCGTCGGCGCGCGCGAGCACAACCTGCGCGGCATCGACGTGTCGTTCCCGCTGGGCTGCCTGGTGGCGGTCACGGGCGTGTCCGGTTCGGGCAAGTCGACGCTGGTCAACGACATCCTGGCGACCGTGCTGGCGAACAAGCTCAACGGCGCCCGCCAGGTGCCCGGGCGGCACACCAGGGTGCGCGGGCTCGAACAGGTGGACAAGCTCGTCCAGGTCGACCAGTCGCCCATCGGCCGCACCCCGCGGTCCAACGCGGCCACCTACACCGGCGTGTTCGACCACGTCCGCAAGCTGTTCGCCTCGACCACCGAGGCGAAGGTCCGCGGCTATCTGCCCGGCCGCTTCTCGTTCAACGTCAAGGGCGGCCGCTGCGAGGCGTGCGCGGGCGACGGCACCATCAAGATCGAGATGAACTTCCTGCCGGACGTCTACGTGCCCTGCGAGGTGTGCAAGGGCGCCCGGTACAACCGGGAGACGCTGGAGGTGCACTACAAGGGCAAGACGATCGCCGAGATCCTCGACATGCCGATCGAGGAGGCCGCGGACTTCTTCGAGCCGATCAAGTCGATCCACCGGCACCTCAAGACGCTGGTGGAGGTCGGCCTCGGCTACGTGCGACTCGGCCAGCCCGCGCCGACCCTGTCCGGCGGCGAGGCGCAGCGGGTCAAGCTCGCGAGCGAGCTGCAGAAGCGGTCGACCGGCAAGACGGTCTACATCCTCGACGAGCCGACCACCGGCCTGCACTTCGAGGACATCCGCAAGCTGCTCGGCGTGATCAACGGCTTGGTGGACAAGGGAAACACGGTGATCGTCATCGAGCACAACCTCGACGTGATCAAGACATCGGACTGGATCGTGGACATGGGGCCCGAGGGCGGCTCCGGCGGTGGCATCGTCATCGCCGAGGGCACGCCGGAGGACGTGGTGAAGACCGAGGGCAGCTACACGGGGGAGTTCCTGGCGCATGTGATGTGACCTGCGGCGGAATGTATCCGCCGAGCCCCAGGCGACTCTTTCCTCATAGCTGCCCGACGCGACGAGGAGGACGACATGCCCGGACCCGGGGACCCAGGGCAGGTGCTGGCGGCCAGGGTGGTTTCGCCGCGCCGGTCGACCGCCGCCGCCCAGTCCCTGGTCGGCGGGGATGAGGAACGCTGCTTGGAGATCCGCAAGGGGATCACCACGCCCGCGGATTTCACCCTGGCCGAGCACGACCCGCGGGCGATGGGCCGCGGTGCCCGGCAGCCGGACGGTCGTCCCCCGGAGATGGGCCACGGTGCCAGGGGGATGGATGGCCACGCCTGGGACGCGGGCCGTGGTGCCTGGGTGGCGGATGGCCGTGCCTGGGTGGCGGGTCGCGATGGTGGTGGGGCGGGCCGTGGTGTCCGGGAGGCGGATGGTCGTGTCCCGGAGGTGGGCCGCGGTGGTCGGGAAGCGGATGGCCGTGCCTGGGTGGCGGGTCGTGATGGTGGTGGGGCGGGCCGTGGTGTCCGGGGGGCGGATGGTCGTGCCTGGGTGGCGGGCCGCGGCGGTCGGGAAGCGGACAGTCGTGCCCGGGAGATGGGGGCGGTACGTGCCGGCTGAGCCGGTGGCCGAGGTGAACCGGACGGTCGACGCGACCCGCCCGTTGATCGCGACCGCGCTGAGCGAGCGGCTGCGCGCGGAATTCGGCGACACGATCGCGATCCACGGCGGCCCGGTGCCCCCCGCCGCTCGTCTCGCCGTGCGGGTGGCGGTCGGCCTGCGGGTGGAGGTCGTGGAGTTCGCCCGCTGGGCGCGCGCCGCGCGGCTGCCCGCGGTGGTGGTGGAACTGCACGGCGCCACGGCCTTTGTCGGTCCACTCGCGACCCCGGGCCGCCCCGGCTGCGCCGAGTGCGCCCGCACCCGCCGACTCGCCGCCGCGGCGGCGAGTGGCCAGGCGTTGTCCCCGGACGGTCGGGTTCCGGGAACCGAAGGCGCGCCGCCGGGCCCGGGTGTGGTGGGTCGGGCGGCTGCCGAGGTGGTCGGCGGGTCGCGGGTGCCGGGTGTGGTGGGTCGGACCGATGTCGGCGGGTTGCCGGGGCCAGAAGGCGCACCCCGCGGGGTCGAGCGCGCGGGTCGTGGGGTGGAAGGTGGGTCGCCGGGGGTGGCCCGAGCCGTAAGCGGGACCGAGGCGGGAGTCGCGGGACAGGCAGGTGGGCGGGACGGGGTGGCTCGCGGGGTCGACGTCGACCGGGTGGTGGAGTTGCTGCGCGACGGTGGCCGGGGGCTGTTGGACCACCTCGCCGAGGTGGTGCAGGGGCGGACCGTGTGGCACCGGGTGATCCCCCTGCCCACCTGCGCCGTGTGCGGCGGCGCGGACGGCATCGGCACGGTCGGCCTGCCCACCGGCGACGACCCGGCGGAGTTGCTCGAAGCCCTCGCGGGCTGGGTGGACCCGCTGACCGGCGTCATCCCCTGGATCACCCTGCGACAGCCCCTCGGCGAGGGCCCCGGCCTGCCCTACGTCGCAGGCGCCGCGCCGCCGCACCGGCTCGGTGCCGACGGGGTGCCGGTGCCGTCGCCGATCGGGTGGGGGAAGGGGACCACGCGGTGTACGGCGATCATCTCCGCGGTGGGGGAGGCCATCGAGCGGTACGCGCCGTCCATCCCGGACGCCGCGCGGCTGGTCTGGGCGCGGCCCGCCGATCTGGACGGCGAGGTGCTCGACCCGCGCGAGTTCGCCCTCTACGAACCCGAGCAGTACGCCGCCGACGGTTTCGGGCTCGTCCCCTTCGACCGGCGCGTCGACCACCCGTGGGTGCGGGGCTCGTGGCTGGGCACCGAGCAGCCGGTCTGGGTGCCCGCGGTGTTCAGCTACCTGGCGCTGACCGTGCTCCCCGAGCACCTGATCTGCCAGGGCACCTCCAACGGCCTGGCCGCGGGCGGCGACGCCGATTCGGCGACCGCCCGCGCGACCCTCGAACTCGTCGAGCGGGACGCGATGATGGCGGCGTGGCTCACCGGGGCGAAGGGGCGCTACGTCGAACTGGACGACACCCTGGACGACGACTTGCGCGCCATTGTCGCCGCGCTGACCGAGCGGGGGCCGACCGTCGAGGTCTACCTGCTGCCCACCAGCACCTACGGCACCACCGCCGCCGCACTGGCCATCGGCGACGGCAGACGCTGGCCCGGGGCCGTCCTCGGCCTCGGCGCCGATCGGTCGCCGCGGGGCGCGATCCGCACCGCGCTGGTGGAGTTGGCTCAGACCGCGCCGCACCTGGCCGTCCTGCTGCGTGAGCGGGCCCACCCGGTGCCGCCCCATGCCGACGCCGTGCGCGAGATGCTCGACCACGCCGCCTACTACTTCCCGCCGCACCGGGTCGCCGCGTTCGACCGGCTGCGCTGCGGCGGCACCTCGCAGCTTCGCGACCTGGTCGAGCCGATCCCCGAGGTGTCGGTGGAGGATCTCGCCGACGTGCTGGGCGCGGCGGGCATCCGGGTCGCCGTGGTCGACGTGACCAGCGCGGACGTGGCCATGGGGCCGTTCCGGGTGGTCCGCGCGGTCAGCCCCGATCTGCAGGGGATCAGCTACGGCCACGGCTACGACCGCTCGCCGGTCGGCAGGCTGCGCTCGGCCCTGGTGCCGCCGAACCGGCGAAACGTGCACCCGATCTGGTGATCCGTCGCCGCGACGCCGTCGACCGAAAATCCCGCGACGGCTGAACCGGCGCGGGTCCGGGCCCGTGTGTGTGGTGTCGCAACCACAACAGGAGGTCTCAGATGAACCGCACCCGCGCCACCGTTCTCGCCGCGTCCGCCGTCTTCAGCGTGATGGCGCTGACCGCGTGCGTGGCCCAAAGCACCGACGGGTCCGCCCTGCCCACCACCGAGACGGAGGTCGCTCAGGTGCGGCTCGCCGCGGCCGAGATCGACGGGCTGGGCACGGTCGTCACCGACCAGGACGGCCGCACGCTCTACCGCTTCGACAAGGACAAGGCGAAGCCGCCGACGTCCACCTGTGTCGCCGAGTGCGCGACGGCGTGGCCGCCCGCGCTGGCGGGCGACACCGAGGTCGCCGTCAGGGGGGTGGACGACAGTCTCATCGGGACGGTCGAGCGCGCGGACGGCGCCAGACAGCTCACCCTCGACGGGTGGCCGCTGTACCGGTTCGCCAAGGACCAGGCCGCGGGGCAGGCCAAGGGCCAAGGCGTCGGCGGCACCTGGTTCGCCGCGACGCCCGAGGGCAAGAAGGCGGGCGACCAAGCGGCGGTTCGCTTGTCCGCCAAGGAGGTCGGCTCGCTCGGGACGATCGTCACCGACGCCAAGGGCTACACCCTCTACCGGTTCGACAAGGACAGGGCCAAGCCGTCGAAGTCCACTTGCGACGGTGACTGCGCCAAGGCGTGGCCGCCCGCGCTCGCGGGCACGGGCCAGGTGTCGCTCACCGGCATCGACCGCACCCTGGTGGGCACCGTCACCCGCGCGGACGGCGCCCAGCAGCTCACCCTCAACGGGTGGCCGCTCTACCGGTTCGCCAAGGACAAGGCGCCCGGCGACGCGAAGGGCCAGGGCGTCGGCGGCACCTGGTTCGCGGCGACCCCGGAGGGCAAGAAGGCCGTCGCGGCAGCGGAATCGGGCTACTGACCATGGTTGCCCTGCCCGCTCCGCTACCCTTCGGCGCGTTCCGACGAGCCGAGTGCCGGGGGCAGGTGAGGGCAGGGGTGACGTTCCCAGGATTGCGGCCGCGCCGCCGCAAGCCGGTGGCGGGCGAGGACCTGGTCCGATTCCTCTACGCCGAGCACGGCCGGGCCCTGCTGGCCTACGCCACCCGGCTGACCGGCGACCGGGCCGCCGCGGAGGACGTCGTGCAGGAGACGCTGTTGCGGGCCTGGAAGCACGCGGACAAGCTCGCCGACGACGGCAAGGGCTCGGTGCGCGGCTGGCTGCTCACCGTGGCCCGCAACATCGTCACCGACCGGGTTCGCGCCCGGGCGGCGCGGCCCCAGGAGGTCGGGGAGCCGCTGGACGTGCCCGGTGTCGAGCGCGACCACGCCCAGGACGTGGTCGACTCGATGGCCGTCCTCGGCGCCATGGACCACCTCTCCCCGGAGCACCGAGCGGTGCTGGTGGAGCTGTACTACCGGGGCCGGTCGGTCGCCGAAGCCGCCCGGGTCCTGGGGATACCGCCGGGTACCGTGAAATCGAGGTCGTACCACGCCCTGCGCGCCCTCCGCGGCGTCATGGGTCCAGGCGAGACGGAGGTGACCAGATGAGCGCGCCCCAGCACAACCGCGAGCAGTTGGGCGCCTACGTCCTCGGTGCCCTCGACCCGCGCGAGGCCCAGGCGGTGCGGGCGCACCTCGCGAACTGCCCCGACTGCCGCCGCGAAGTGGCCGACCTGGCCGCGCTGCGCGGCGCGCTCGACGAGATCCCGCCCGAGGCGTTCCTCGACGGCCCGCCCGACAACGACCTGGTGCTACAGCGCACGCTGCGGCGGATGAGCGCGCAGGCGCCGCCGCGCCGCTCGCGGGCACTGGTGGCCGCCGGAGTCGCGGTGCTCGCCGCGATCACCCTCGGCGGTGGCTTCGTCGTCGGCCGCGGCACCGCCCCGGACACGGGCATCGCGGCGCCGGTGCCGTCGAACGCCCGGATCGCCGAGGCCACCGACCCCGACTCCGGTGCGGTAATGGCCGTCCGGCTCGTCCCACAGGGGGGCTGGGTCCGGGTCAACGTCACGGTCAAGGGCGCGCCCACTGGCGCCCGCTGCCTGCTGCGCGTGGTGCCGCGCACGGGCGATCCGGTGGTCGCGGGGAGCTGGCTGGTGTCGGAGAAGGGCTCCCGCGAGGGCACCACCCTCGACGGCGCCGCCCTGGTGGACCCGGCCGAAGTCGCCGCTGTCGACGTGGTGACTACCGACGGGCAGAAGATCGTGTCCGTGCGGCTGTAGCCCACGCGACCAGCACGCACCCGACCGCGAAGAGTACGCCGTGCGCCATCCGCAGCGCGGGCGGGCCGAAGAACTGCGGCAGGTACAGGACCGGGCCCGCCGCGAACACCACGCCCGACCACCGGGCAGCCGCACCCGAGTGCCACAGCGCGACCGCGACCAGCACCCCGGCGGCGGCGAAGACCAGCAGGCCCGCGCCGAACAGGCCGAGCTGCACGCCGCCGTCCCGGATCAGGCCCGTGAGGTCGAGCACGCCGACGTCGCCGGAGCGCACGGCCTGCTGCCCGACCGCGTTCAGCCCGAACGTCTCGGCCCCGTAATAGGGCAGCATCAGGCCCGCGCCGAGGTGGGCCAGGACGAAGCCTGCCGTGGCCGCGCGGGTGCCGCCCAGTGCCGCCCGGACGCCTGCCAGGCCGAGCGGGAGATCACTGCTCTGTTTTTCGAGCGATGCTCACTCAGTTCTATCACCACGGGGCGCGGAAATGCCGAACCGCCCGGTCCGGGGGCATCGGACGCGGGCGGTTCGCTTCGTTCAACGATCGCTGTGCGGGCAGGCTACGCCCTAATGTGCACCTTGCACCGCGGGCTGTGCGGGTTTCTGGTTCTCGCCCTCCGGGCGGGGTCCGGGCACCGTGCCGTGCTCGTCGTCGGCCAGTGCGGACTCGTCGAACGGGTCATCGCCGCCGAGTACCCGGTCGGCCTGATCGCGGTCGAATTCCTTGGTCCAGGTGCCGATCAGCACGGTGGCCACGGCGTTGCCCGCGAAGTTGGTCAGCGCCCGCGCCTCGGACATGAACCGGTCGATCCCGACGATCAGGCCGACGCCGTCGACCAGTTCCGGCCGGTGCGACTGCAGTCCGCCCGCCAGGGTGGCCAGGCCGGCCCCGGTGACGCCCGCCGCGCCCTTGGACGCGATCACCATGAACACCATCAGCGAGATCTGTTCGCCCGCCGAGAGCGGCGTGCCCATCGCGTTGGCCACGAACAGGGTGGCCATGGTCAGGTAGATCGCGGTCCCGTCGAGGTTGAACGAGTACCCGGTCGGCACCGTGATGCCCACGACCGGCTTGCTCACGCCCAGGTGCTCCATCTTGGCGATCAGCCGGGGCAGCGCCACCTCCGAGGACGACGTCGACAGGATCAGCAGGAACTCGCGGCCGAGATAGCGCAGCAGCGCGAACAGGTTGACCCGCGCGACCACCCACAGCAGCACGCCGAGCACGCCGACGACGAAGACTATGCAAGTGGCATAGAAGCCGAGCATGATTACCGCGAGGCTCTTGAGCGCGGCGCCGCCGGTCTCGCCGACCACCGCCGCGATCGCGCCGAACGCGCCGATCGGCGCCACCCACATGATCATCGCCAGGATGCGGAAGATCAGCCGCTGGAGGTGTCCGATGCCGCGCAGCACCGGCTCGCCCTTGGTGCCCAGTGTCTGCAGCGCGAAGCCCGCCAGCAGCGCGATCAGCAGCGTCTGCAGCACCTCGCCCTCGGTGAACGCCGAGACCAGCGTGGTCGGGATGATGCCGAGGATGAACTCGGTCGTGCTCTCGGCCGTCTTGACCTGCGCCTCGCCCTTGGCACGCAGCGCGTCGGTGAGCTGCAGGCCGTCGCCGGGGTGCAGCAGGTTGCCCACCATCAGGCCGATGGCAAGTGCGACTGTCGACATCACCAGGAAGTAGCCCAGCGCCATCCCGCCGACCCGGCCGACCTGCTTGGCCTTGGCCACCGAGCCGACGCCGAGCACGATGGTGCAGAAGATGATCGGGCTGATCATCATCTTGATCAGGTTGACGAAGCCGGTGCCCAGCGGCTTGAGCGACTTGGCGAACTCGGGCGCGGCGAAGCCGACGACGATACCGAGCACGACAGCGGCTATGACAGCGATGTAGAGGTAGTGCGTCCGGTCTTTGCGCCGGGGCGCGGCGCGGTCGGAGTGCGGTGTCGACACAGTCCTGCCTCTCTGGGGCGGACCCGGTGGGGACTCGGTCCGGGGGAATGGCGATGACCATCCCCGCTGGTGTGGCCCCGGTCACCATTGCGTTCATTACGGTCACACTGTCGGCATGAACGGGCGCAAGCAGTGGAGCCTGGCGCGGCAGTTGCTCGTGCTCCAGGTGGTCATCGTGGGCCTGCTGGTGGCCGGTGGCGCGGCGCTGGCCTGGGTCGACGTCGCCGACCGGGCGCAGGAGGCCAGCGCGGCCAATGTCACCGCGCTGGCCAGGGCGATCGCCGACGCGCCGTCGGTGGTCGACGCGGTCACCGGGCCCGACCCGAGCGCGATGCTGCAGCCCTACGCGCAGACCGTGCTCGCCGACACCGGCGTCGACTTCATCACGATCATGAGCCCGGACGGCGTGCGCTACACCCATCCCAACCCGGCGATGATCGGCGGCCGGTTCCTCGGCAACACCCGCGAGGCGCTGGCGGGCCGGGCGTTCACCGAGACCTATACGGGCACGCTCGGCCCGTCGGTGCGCGCGGTGGTCCCGGTGTTCGGCGCCGACCGCCGGGTGGTCGGGCTGGTCAGCGCGGGGATCACGCTCTCGGCGATCAGCGCGCAGGTGGCCGACCGGGTGCTGCCGCTGATCGGGATCGCGGTCCTGGCGCTGGCTGTCGGCGCGCTCGGCACCTACCTGGTGAGCAGGCGGCTGCGCAGGCAGACCGGCGGCCTCGCCCCGGCCCAGCTCACCCGGATGATCAAGTACCACGAGTCGATCCTGCACGCCGTGCGCGAGGGCCTGGTGCTGGTCGACCCGAACCACCGGGTGACGCTGTGCAACGACGGCGTGCGCGCCCTGCTCGACCTGCCGCCGGACGCCGATGGCAGGCGTATCGAGGACCTCGGCCTACCGGAAGCGCTGGTGGAGAGCTTGCTCGCGGGCACAGAGATGCGCGACGAGCTGCACCTGACCGACACCCGCGTGCTGGTGGTGAACTCCTCGACCGTGCGGTTCGACGGCCGCGCGTTGGGTACCGTGGTGACCCTGCGTGATCGAACTGATCTGCAGGCGCTGACCGGCGAGCTGGACTCGGTGCGCGGGTTCGCCGAGTCGCTGCGGTCGCAGGCGCACGAGGCGGCGAACCGGCTGCACACCGTGGTGTCGCTGGTGGAGCTGGGCCGCCCGGACGAGGCCGTCGAGTTCGCGACCGGCGAGCTGGCGATCGCGCAGCGGCTCACCGACCAGGTGGTGGCCGCGGTGTCCGAGCCGGTCCTCGCCGCCCTGCTGCTGGGCAAGGCCGCCGCGGCCAGCGAGCGCGGCGTCGAGTTGGTCGTGTCGCCCGACACCGAGATCGCCGACACCGCGATCGGCGCCCGCGACCTGGTCACCATCCTGGGCAACCTGATCGACAATGCCGTCGACGCGGCCGTCGACGCGGCCGTCGACGGTGCGGACCAGGGCCGTCCGCAGGTATTCGTGTCCGCGCGGATCGAGGCCCGCGAGCTGGTGCTGCGGGTGTCCGACACCGGTCGCGGTCTGCAGCCGAACGCGGTCGACCAGGTGTTCCGCCGCGGCTGGTCCACCAAGCAGGGCGGCGACCGGGGGCTGGGCCTCGCGCTCGTCGGCCAGGCCGTGCGGCGCGCGGGCGGCGCGATCGAGGTCGGCCGCGACGTCGGCGCGGTGTTCACGGTGCGGCTGCCCGCGTGATCACGGTGCTGGTGGTCGAGGACAACCCGGTCGCGGCCGACGCGCACCGGAACTACGTCGAGCGGGTGCCCGGGTTCACCGTGGCGGGCGTCGTGCACTCCGGCCGCGACGCGCTGCGCTTTCTCGACGCGAACCCGGTCGACCTCGTGCTGCTCGACCTCTACCTGCCCGACACGCATGGCCTGGAGGTCGTTCGGGCACTGCGCGCCGCAGGCCGCACCGCCGACGTGATCACGGTGACCTCCGCGCGCGACCTCGCCGTCGTGCGGGCCGCGGTGTCCGCGGGCGTGGTGCAGTACCTGCTCAAGCCGTTCACCTTCGCCGGCCTGCGGAACAAGCTGGACGGCTACGCGAAGTTCCGCGACCGGGTCAGCGGCAGGCGCGAGGTCGCCGGGCAGGCCGAGGTGGACGAGGCGTTCGGCGCGCTGCGCGGCTCCGAGGGCCTCGCCCTGCCCAAGGGGATGAGCGGCCAGACCCTGGACGCGGTGCGGGCCGCCGTGTGCGCGGCGGGCGATGGCCTGTCCGCGGGCGCCGCGGCCGACGTGGTCGGCGTCTCCCGGGTCACCGCGCGGCGGTACCTGGAGTACCTGGCCGACAACGGCCTCGCGGTGCGCAAGCCGCAGTACGGCACGGTCGGGCGCCCCGAGGTCTGGTACCGCTGGGCTAGGCCGTGTGCACCGGGCCGGTGAACTTCTCGCCGGGGCCCTGGCCGGGGTCGTCGGGGAACGCGGACGCCTCGCGGAACGCCCGCTGCAGCGACTGCAGCCCGTCGCGGATCGGGGCCGCGTGCGGGCCGAGGTACTCCACCGACGCCGTGACCAGCCCCGCGAGCGCGGTGATGAGCCTGCGCGCCTCGTCCAGGTCGCGGTGCGGGCTGGTGTCGGGATCGGCGTCGGACAGGCCGAGCCGCTCGGCGGCGGCCGACATGAGCAGCACTGCCGCCCGGCTGATCACCTCCACGCTGGGAATGTCGACCAGGTCACGGTGGTTGTCCCCGGTGGTGGCGGAGGTGTTGTTCACGGTCTGCTACCATTCCATGCGCGACCAGCCCCCGTATGCGCGGGGGCGGCAAAGTGGAGCCCCCGCTCCCACCCGAGTCACCGCGAGGCGGCCGGGTCCGGTCGCCACGACCCCCCGGATTTCCGGTGGGGGCTGTGGTGTCTCGGCGTCAAGCCGGGGATCGGTAGGAAGCGGGCCTCGTCACGCCAGTGCGGCGACGGGGCCCGACGCAGTTCAGGGGACCTCACGCGCCGCGCGCACGTCACGCGAATGACCGCATTCGGGTGACGCGTCTGCCTCCGACAGGCAGGCGGGGATCGCAACGGACCTAGGAGGCCCCATCAGCACGGAGACACGCATCAACGACCGCATTCGCGTGCCGGAGGTCCGACTCGTCGGACCCAACGGCGAGCAGGTCGGAATCGTCCGCATCGAGGACGCGCTCCGACTGGCGCAGGAAGCGGATCTTGATCTCGTCGAGGTCGCACCCCAGGCTCGCCCGCCCGTCTGCAAGCTCATGGACTTCGGGAAGTTCAAGTACGAGAGCGCGCAGAAGGCCCGCGAGTCTCGGCGTAATCAGGTGCTCACCGTCATCAAGGAGCAGAAGCTCCGACCGAAGATCGACTCCCACGACTACGAGACCAAGAAGCGCAATGTCGTGCGCTTCCTCGAACACGGGAACAAGGTCAAGGTCACCATCATGTTCCGCGGCCGCGAGCAGTCCCGCCCCGAGTTGGGCTTCCGACTGCTGCAGCGGCTCGCCGACGATGTGCAGGAGCTGGGCTTCGTCGAGTCGTCCGCCAAGCAGGACGGCCGCAACATGATCATGGTGCTGGCACCCCACAAGAACGTGAAGCCGAAGCCGAAGGCGACCCCGGCGAGCGCGGACTCCGAAGAACCGAGCGCGAGCTCCACCGAGGAGTGACCGGGGAGACCCGGTCGGAGAACACCCCGAAGGTCGCCACGAGTGGGCTCGATGGCGGCACGAGACGAGGATTGATCATGCCGAAGATGAAGACCCATTCCGGGACCGCCAAGCGCGTTCGCGTCACCGGCACGGGCAAGCTTCGCCGTCAGCAGGCCGGTCTCCGGCACAAGCTGGAGAAGAAGCCGACGTCGCTGACCCGCAGGCTCTCCGGCACCGAAGAGGTCGCGAAGCCGGACGTCAAGCGGCTCAAGAAGCTGCTCGGCCGCTGAGGCCACCCAGACCCGATGACCACCCGGGTGGGGTCACCCCCGCCCACTAGATCGACAGGACGGAACCGTGGCACGCGTCAAGCGGGCGGTCAACGCCCAAAAGAAGCGCCGCACGACTCTTGAGCTCGCCAGCGGTTACCGCGGCCAGCGCTCGCGGCTCTACCGCAAGGCCAAGGAGCAGGTGCTCCACTCGCTCAACTACGCCTACCGGGACCGTCGCGCCCGCACGGGCGACTTCCGCAAGCTGTGGATCCAGCGGATCAACGCCGCGGCGCGCCAGAACGGCATGAGCTACAACCGGTTCATCGAGGGACTGCGCGTCGCCGAGGTCGAGGTGGACCGCAAGATCCTCGCCGAACTCGCCGTGAGCGACCCGACCGCGTTCGCCGCGCTGGTCGACCTGGCCCGGGGCAACGCGGGCACCCAGGGCAAGGCCGCTTCCTGAGCACGGTTCAGCGACCCGGGGCGTTCACCGAACGAACGCCCCGGGTCGCTGCCGCTCGACACCTGACCCGCCGCGCGGGCCGGGAGAAGGCGGGCCGCTTCCTCGCCGAGGGCGCCCAGGCGGTTCGCGAGGCCCTGCTCCACGGGCACGTGCACGACTTGTTCGTCACCGAGGCCGCCGCCGAGCGCAACGCCGACCTGCTCGCCGAAGCCGAGCGCGCCCGCGTCACCGTGTCGTTCGTGACCGACAAGGCCGCCTCCGGTCTGTCGGAAACCATTACCCCGCAAGGCATCGTCGCCGTCTGCGACCTCATCGACCGACCACTCGCCGACGCGCTGTCGGCTGCACCGAGGCTGGTCGCCGTCCTCGTTGGCGTCGCCGACCCCGGCAACGCGGGCACCGTCACCCGGGTGGCCGACGCGGCGGGAGCGGGCGCGGTGATCTTCGCGGGCGACACCGTCGATCCGCACAACGGCAAGTGCGTCCGCGCGTCCACCGGCAGTGTCTTCCACCTGCCGCTGGCCCGATCCCGTGACGTGCCAACAGTTCTCACCGCCTGCCGGGCGGCGGGCCTACGCCTCGTCGCGGCCGATGGACACGTGGCGCGTGATCTCGACGAGGCGCAGGACACCGGGGAGTTGGCCCAGCCGACGGCCTGGGTGTTCGGCAGCGAGGCGCACGGGTTGACCGCGGAAGTGTTGGGGGACATGGACTCCGTGCTGAGGGTCCCGCTGTACGGGGCCGCCGAGAGCCTCAACTTGGCCGCTGCCGCCGCCGTCTGCCTCTACGCGGGGGCCAGAGCCCAGCGCAGGCACTGAGCAGGCAGGCCGGGGCGGTGCTGCCTGATGGTGCCCGCCAGGACAACTCACGGTCTCGACGGGCACCACCAGGGCACGTGGTCAGCGGTTCGCGACGGCGGCCCGCACGGTGTGCAGGAACGCTTGGAACGGTTGGTCGCCGAAGGCCAGCAGACCCGCTCCGGGTGCCTTGCTGTCCCGGATCGCCGTGCGTTCCGCCCCGCGGTCCAGTTCGACGCACTCGTTCGCGCTGCCTGACTTGCTACTCGTTCGCCACCTCGTAGTGCGGTTGGTCATGGTTCTCGAATGCCCTCATCTTCTGACGTATCAGGTCCGCCGTGTCGCCTGGTGACAGCGCGGCGGCGGACGCGTCCTCGAACATGGTGGTGAAGCGTCTGACATCGTCGTCATTCTCCACCCACGCGCCACCGGCCGGGTATTCGAGGTACACGCCCGCGAGATCGTCGGGCTCGGGAAAGTCGATGATCATGCACGGCCCGGACATGGTGCCGTAGACACCCGCGCCGAACAGCAGGACCTGCACGGTGATGTTCGGCCGGGCACCGAGCACGAGCAGTCGGGCCAGTTGCTCGTGCATGACATCCCGGCCGCCGACCTCGCGCCGGATGACGGCTTCGTCGATCACCGCGTGCAGGACAAGCGCGTCCGGGCCTTCGAGTTGCCGCTGACGGTTGAGTCTTGAGGTGACATGTCCTTCGATGCGAGCGTCTGGATTGTGGTATCGAGGGATGTTGGCGTTGATCGCGCGCACGTAGCGCTCGGTCTGCAACAGGCCGGGCACCACCACCGGGGCGATGATCCGCTCGGTGGTGCCTTCGCGCTCCGCGTTGACGAATCGACGGAACGCTCGTGAGGTGCCCAGTGGCAGCCGCACCGGCGCGGGTTCGTCGTCGGCGGTCTCCCACAGCCGGACCGCCGCCAGGCGTGCCTCGTCGTCGGCCTTGTAGTAGTCGATCAGCGCCTTGACCGAGGACCAGACCGGCAGGACGTCGCCGGACTCGTACCGGCTCACCGTGCTGTCGGAGGTCTTCAGTTCGCGCGCCGCGTCCAGCAGCGTCTTTCCCGCGTGGTTGCGCAGTTCGCCGAGGAACTGGCCCAGGCGTTTCTTGGCTCGCGTCGGAGTTGCCATGCAAGCAGCCTACCGAAGACGCGTGCTCGCGCGATTCACTCTTTCGAGATATGGAAGTGTGCAGTTGCATAGATGTACCCGTGTGTAGGTCGACCGGGTCACACCCCTCACGGGACGGCCCTCCGCTTGGTGGTGAAGCGGCCCGTGGCCCGGTCGGCCCTGAGCGGACAGGGCAGTCCTCCTCCATCGGGACGGTTGCCCCCGAAACCGGCGTCCCGGCGCCGCCCTGTCCGCCGATACGACGAAAGGGCACCTCGATGACGCAAAGTTGGCTGGTGGTCGGCTTCCTCGGCCTGGTCGCGGGCACGGGTGTCGGCGCGGTGCTGGCGGCCTGGGCGCGCGGCTACCGGCGGCGGCAGGCGTTCTACCGCAACCTCGACACCGAGATCGCGCACTGGGCGGAGTGCTCGCACACCGCGCCCAACACCCGGGTGATGTGCGCAGACGACGGACCGCGCTGCCTCGCCTGCCAGCTCATCGTCGGCGACCGACTGGCCGACCGCCGGGGAGACCCGACATGGCGGAGCTAGATCGCATCCTCGCCGAACCGCCCGTTGGCTGGATGGCGGGAGTGTTTCGACAGTTGCGGCACTGGGTCGAACCCGACGCGCGGTCCACTTCGCACCAGTTCGGCGTCACCTACTACGCGGTGTGCGGCTCGCCCTGTCTGCACGCTCCCGACGTGCGCCGGATCTGGGCACGCTGGCCGAACTGTGCTGACTGCGCCGCGTCCGTTCCAGCTCGAACGATCCCCAGTGGACAGTGGGGAACCGGTGTGCTGCAACGAGACGTGGTGCACGCCTGGTCGGCGGGTGCGGTGTCCGACGGCGGCGCGGGCTTCGCGCTGTGCGGCACCTGGCTGATCGCGCCCGGACCAGACCCGACCGACTCCACCAGGGTGCGTGCGTGCTCATCGTGCCTGCACCTGCTCGACGAACAGGCGGCTACCTGAGTGCCCGGCGCATGTCCATCAGCTTCGCGGCCAGCTCGGGCCTGCCCGCGGGGGCGAGCAGAATCCGGTCGTCCCCACCGGGCCCGGCGACGGCGAAGTTGAGCCACCGGCCGTGCGCGGTGTCGCCGAAGCGCAACGGGCGGGGTGCCTGCCGCCGCCGTCCCGTGTCGTCGCGGACCGCGACATGCAGTTCGCCGGACCCGGTCAACGGCAGTTCGGCGATCCGGTGCGCGAGCCGGACCTCGGCGCTCGCCGGTCGAGTGCCGATCCCGCTCGCGGTGCGCCGCGTGCCGCCGATCCCGGCCACCGCGTCGAGCCGCGACACGGTCACCGGCTCGCCGCGACCGGCGCGCACGTCGGGAGTCTGGTCGACCAGGGTTTTCGCGAGCCGGTTCGGCTGCGCTCGACCGATCCACACGGTGCCGCCTGCGCGGACGGCGAACACGGCCTCCCCGCCGATCGCGGCGGCGAGCACCCCGGCGGTGCGCGCTCCGTCGTGTATCCAGCCGTAGAACTCGACTCGCGGTCGGCACAGCACGCTCAGCGAAGCCGCTGTCTCCACGTCCAACCGGTCACGCCGGTCCACCAGCCCGAGTTCGGCCACGGTGGCGCGGGCGAACTCGGCAGTCTCGTGGCCGGTGGACTTCGGGTGCCACCTGTGCGTCGGGGCGAGTGTGCGGTGCAGTTCACCCAGATTCGCCCAGGCGACCAGCCACGCCAGGACATCCACCGACAGTTCCAGCCTGCGCGCGAGCACCATTGTGGACAGTCACGCGCCGATGACCGGTGGGGCGGTGATCTCGTCGGTGCCGAACAGTTCGTGCGGGTCGCGCGCCAACAGGAACGGCGCCCGCTCGTGCTCGGCGTCCTCGCCGCCGGGCGGACGCCCACTCGCGGCGCCCATCCCACCGACACCGACACCGGTACCGCCCCGGTTCACCGCCGCACCCCGGCTCGCGGTGTTCTCCGTGCCGCCCGCGGTCGGCAACGGTGCGACTCCCGCGCGCGGACCGCCCACACGCGCGCCGTCGTCCCCGATCGGGCCGGGGCCGAACCCGCCGCGTGCGCCCGGCCCGCCGGTTCCCGTACCGCGGCCCGAATCCGGTGTGCGGATGCCCTGCGGCGGACCACCGGCAGCGCCGCGACCCTCGCCCGGAGCCGCTGATCCCGGTGGCCTGCCGCCACCGGGTCCGCTGCCTGGGCGCGGTTTCGCGGCCGCGCCGCCGTCCGGGCGTTGACCCGCGCCGGGCACGAAACCGGCGGCGGTTCCACCGCCTGGCCCGGCGGGCTGGTGTGGACTCGGTCCAGTGCCGGGTGTTGGTGTGTGACTGCTCGGCGCCGTCGCGCCGGGTGCGGGGGTGACCGTGCTGGGTGAGTCCGTGTAGGACGGTGTGACGGTCTGGTCGGTGTCGGCGCCGCGCGGTCGGCTGTCGTCGCCAGGGGAGCGGGATTCGGTGGATTCGTTGAGGAATCCGCCCACTCGACCGTCCGAAGTGGCCGGTGCGGCCACCGCAACACTGGCCTCGTCGGCCAGCAGGCTTCCGTAGGACGTCGGGATGGCGCCGGTGTTGTGGTCGCTGGCGTCGGCGTAGCCGCGCATCACGGCGACGTTGTGCTCGGCGGCGGCGTTGTGCTCGCCGAGTTTGTCCTCGTATGTGTCGTTCGCGCCGCCGAGAGTGCGCAGGTTCTCCCACGGGCTGGGCTTGTCCGGCATCGGCGGCACGGGCACCACCGAGTTGCGCGCGTGGTCGAACGAGCCGACCTGCCTGCTGGTCAGGTCCTGCGCGGTGGTCATGTCCGGCGCCGCCAAGGCGTGTTCCACGGCGAGCGGCCCCGCGCCGCGCTGCGCGGCACCGGCCGCGTCGCCCTGCCATACCGACTCCATCCGCCCGGTCAACCTGGTGATCGAGTCCGCCCGCCGCTCGTAGGCCTCGGCCAGTTCCCGCACGATGGCGGCGGCCTGTTCCAGCCCGGTTCCGCCCGCCCCGTCGCGGAAGTTCCGGTAGATCTGCTCCGCCGACATCGTCACCTCAGCCCCCCGCTTTCAGTGTCGCGATCACCGCGGACGCCAACTTCTTGGCCCCGTCACACGCCGTTTGGGCGGTATCGAAAGTGGAATTCTGTGCCGCGTTGAAGGTCAACGTCTCCGAGATGCCCACGGTGATGTTGCAGTCGCCTTTGCTGCGCAGGTCGGGGGAGTTGTTGAATACCGCCGGGTAGTCGTCGACGGTGGTGGGTTCGAAGTGTTCGAACTGGCCGCGGCCGCGGTAGGTGTCGGCAAGGCCGTTCTTGTTGCCGGGCAGCAGCCCGACAACGAAGCCCCGGGATCGGGGGGTGTCGTCGCTTCGCCAACTGCAGTACGGGCCGACGTACTCGGCGACCGCGCCGGTGGTGACGGGTATGCCGGGGTTGGTGATGTTGAAGGTGGCCATCTGCGCGGGGGTGAGCAGGGCGCAGGGTTCGGCCAGGTATCGGTTCGCGTCGAGTGGGACGGTCACCGGGGGAGCGCCGTAACGCTTGTTCGCACCGGCTGACGTGGTCGACCCGGGTCCGGTCGTGTCGCTGTTCGGGCGGGTGGTTGGTCCCGGTGCGGGCACGGCGGTGCCGGTCGCGATGGTCGAACACGCCGTCGAGACGAGCACGACTCCCGCGGCGAGGGCGAGGACCCGGTCGCGGTATCGGATCCGGTCGCGGTGTCGGCTGGTGCTCACTGGCCGATCCCGTCGATGGTGCGCAGTGCCGAGGTGTTGGCGTCCTCGGTCGCGGCCATCTGCTCCCGCGCCGCCCGGAGCTTGGTCAGGTAGCCGTCTGCGTAGGCGAGCATCGCCTTGTTGTGTTCGTACAGTCGCTCGAGCGAGTCGGCGAAGGCACGGGCTTGGCCAGTGCTCATCTCGTCCTCGGCCGGTGCCCGCACGAGCTGGATCGCCTGGCGTATCCGCAGGCCGTCGGCGTAGATGGCGTCGTACTCGTGTCGCCAGAGGGTGGTGATCTCGTCGAGTTCGGCGAGGTCGGCGAACTGGTACTCCCCGCCCGCGCCGCCGCCGCCGACCGTGGTGTCCCACTCGCGGCCGAACAGCCCGCCCACCCAGTTCTTGACCCTGCCGAGCGCGATCTGCACCTCGACCTGCCGCTCGGCGGCGACGCCCGGCACCACCTCGGTCGGCTCAGGCGCCCCCGCCACGTCCGGCATCCCCATGCCCGTTCCCCTTTCGCCCCAAGCGCCCGAACAAACGATACCGCTACCGGGTAGTCGTCCGGGCACGTTCGGTCACAATGCCCCGATCGGACCAGGCTCCGAGCTGCCGGGTGAGTAGTGCTCAAGCCTGCCCGGTCGGGAACGTGGTCGCGCCCCGTGCGGTCTCGTCCTTGTCCGGTGAACGAGGTGGCGGCAGCCACCTTGCCACGGTGACCGGCGGGCCCCGGTCAGTCGTCGAGGCGGGCCGTCAGGGTGCGGACCAGGGGATCGCTGTCGACCGGCCTTCCCTGTTCCTCCAACGTCCGCGCCAACGTCCCCAACACCGCGCCGACCGTGTCCTGCTCCGCGTCCTGCGGCAGCAGCGCCGCCGCGCGCCGGGCGTCGGACTCCGCGGCCGCCGGGTCGCCCAGGTCGAGCCGCAGCCGGGCGGCGCGGCCCGCGAGGAAGGCGTGCCATTCGCTGTTGCCGAGGCGCACGGCGTACTCCTCGGCGCGCAGGTTGTCTGCGAGCGCGTCCGCGTAATGTTCGTGGTGGGCAAGCAAAGCGACCCGGAAGCCGATGACGTCGGCGAGCTGGTCGAGCGCGCCAGGCGCCGACTCGTCGGCGACCAGGGCGGCCGCGTCGTCCAGGGCTTTGAGGCCCGCGGGCATGTCCGCCATGCCCACCGCGTGGGCGAGCTTGACCAGGGCCTCGCCCGCGCCGATCGGGTTCTCGGCGGCGCGCCACAGCGTGGCCGACTCCTCGAACGCGGCGGCGGCGCCCGGATAGTCGCCGGATTCCAGGCGGGCGTCGCCGAGTTGGAAGAGGACGTGGCCGCGGACGGCGTGGTCGGACTCCTCGGTGGCGTCGAGCACCGCGGCGAAGTGCTCCGCCGCGGTGTCGGTCTCACCCAGATTTCGGCACGCGATCCCGAGCCGGTAGCGGATGTCGGCGACCGGGCCCTCGTACGCCGCGGGCATCAGCCGCAGGGCCTCTTCCAGCGTCTCCGCGGCCTCCACGTCCCGACCGGCGGCGAGATACCCCGACGACAGGTGCAGACACGCCTGCGCCACGCCGGCGGCGGGCAGGTACCTCCGCGCCGCCGCGACGGTGTCGAGCAGGACCGGGAGGTGCTCGCCCGCGAGATCGGCCTGGTCGACCAGGCTGGCCGACTGCATCAGCGCCTCGGCGACCCACGGCCCCGGATAGGTCTTGGCCAGCGCCACGAACCGCGCGAACTGCTCGACCGCCTCCTCGACCCGGCCCGCCGCCGCGAGCAGCCGGGCCCGCTGGCCCGCCACGGCGAGCCGGGTCGACTCGGTCCAGCGGTCGGCCTCGGCGGTGAGCTCCTCGATGATCGCGAGCGCGCCCGCGCGGTCGCCCGCGCGTTCCAGCGACTCCGCGCGGGCCTTGCGCACGCTGCCCAACCGGTCCGGCGCCAGCTCCGCCGCGACCAGCTCCGCGGCGTCCACTTCGGACTGCGCGGCGACCGGGTCGGTGGTCGAGACCAGGTCCGCGGTCGCGAGTCGGGCGCGGATGACGGCCAGCACGTCGCCGAGCCGCTCGGCCTCGCTCAGCGCGAGCCGGGCGTGTTCGGCGGCTTCCTCCGGCTCGTTGGCCGAGGACAGCAGGTCGGCGAGGAACGCGTGCAGCCGGGCCACCGCCGCGTCCTCGCCGGCCACCGCGAGCCGGGCCAGCACGCCGCGCAGCCGGTCGATCAGCTCCTCCGGCGCGCTGGCGTAGGCCAGCCACACCCGGTGCACGGCGACGCGGGCGGCGAGGCCCTCCGGCAGGGTGGCGTCGAGGTCGGCCGGGAGTCCGGCGAGCAGGCGCGCGCCGGTGAACAGGGCGCCCTCGTCCATCGCCGCGCACGCGCGCAGCGCCAGGTCGGCAGGGTCGGCCGGTGCCGCGACGAGCGGGGTGGCGGGCACCGCGGACCCCGGCACCGCCAGCAGCACGGGCTCGGCGTCGGGCAGCGCCAGGGCCCGCTCGACCCGCGTGGACACCGCGTCCGTCCCATTGCGACGGTCGAACGCCCGCGCGGTCCGGCGCGCGGTGTCGACGCAGTGCGCGCGCAGTTCTTCGCCGGTCAGCGTTCGGTCGCCGAGGGTAAAGGTCCGCTCGGCGCGGTCGGCCACCCGGTCGAGCAGCACCGCCGCGGCCGCCGCGAAGTCCTGGAGCACCTTGGGGCTCGGCGGGTCGGTGAGCACGTCCAGGTTGCGCGCCAGGATGTCCAGGCCGCGCGACGCGTTCCCGGTGACGGCGCAGAACCGCAGGTGCGCGTGCAGCGCGGAGCGGGCCTGCGGGGTGTCGCGCACAACCCGGTAGGACACCAGGTGCGCGCTCGCGGCGTCGTCGAGCCTGCCGGTGGCGAGGTAGGCGTCGAGCAGGGCGGTCATCACGCCGTGCGGCTGCTCGGTGCAGTCCGACTCCTCGGTGAGCACCTGGTGCGCGGCGGCGATGGCCTCCTCGTGCCGGTCGCGGGAGACGAAGTAGGCGACCTGGCTGTCCACCACGCACGCCGGGCAGTCGCTCATGTCGTCGGGCTCGGCGGCCCGCCACGCGGCGAAGTGCCTGTCCGCGGCCGCGGTGTCGCCGATGTGCTGCGCGAGCGTGCGCCGCTTGTCGTGCACGGGGTGCGGCGAATAGCCCTGCAACCGGTAGCGCTCGCCGAGTTCGTCCACAACGGACTCGATCTGGGCCAGGCTGAACCGCGGGTCGCCCAGCAGGCCGGTCGGCAGCCACTTGTGCATCCAGGTGAACTGGTACAGCGCCCACTCGTCGAAGCTCTGCGGACTGGCCTTCTCGGTCGCGCGCAGCCACGCGAACGGCGTCAGCATCAGGTCGTAGCGGCGGATCTCGCGGTGGGCGTTCACCAGGACCAGTCGCGCGGTCACCCCGAGGTCGGTGTGCCCGGCGCCGTCGGCGGCGCGCGCCGCCCGCTCCAGGGCCTCGCACTTGGCCTGCCCGGCGGGCATCGCGTCGGCCTCGTGCACAAGGTGCGCCAACTGCGCGCGCGGGTCGTCCGGGGTCGGCTCCGACACGGGGGATGTCCTCCAGGGAAAGGGTTCAGTGTCCGATGGCGCGGTCGAGCAGGTCGAGGAACGACCCGTTCAGTGTCGCGGTGTCCTTGGGGCGCAGCGGCCGATGCGACTGCAGCAGGGCGTGCACGTAGAGCGCCTGGACCGCCGACGCCAGCAGTGCCTCGTCCGTGATCCCGGCCAGCCGGGCGACCAGCGGGTTGCGTGTGTTGAGCACAAGCTGTTGCGCCGCACCGGAACCCTCGTCGGCCAGCCTGCCGAGCAGGTCGCTCCACAGTGGATCGCTGAGTTCCCGGGCGTCCGCGGTGTCGCGCCGCCGGGCGCCCTCGGCGTCGGCCACCAGCAGCGCGGGCAGCGACACCGGGTCGAACTCGCGCAGCATCGGCTCGCAGTCGTGGCCCGCCAGCATGCCGCGCGCCACCGCCATGGTCCGGTTCAGTGCCGCCTCGGTGTCCGCGGCCGGCCTGCCCAGCGCGGCCAGCAGCTCGGTCGGCTCGACCCGGCGCGCGGTGTCCGGGCCGTCGAGATCGGTGAGCCTGCGCAGCAGTTCGACGTCGTAGGCGTAGCCCGCGTTGACCAGCCCGATGCCCTGCGCCCTGGCCACCGGGGCGAGCTGGCGGAACTCGTCGACGTCCGGGGTGAACAGCACGGTGGGGTGACCGCGGCGGAACTGGCGCAGCGGCATCGGTCCCCGGGTGGTCTCGAACGGCAGCCAGCGCTCGGCGAGCCGCAGCAGCTCGTCGTCGATCAGCGCGAGGGACTTGATCCCCATGTGGTGCGCGGAGAGCAGCGCGCCCGCGCGCTCCGGGTCGGTGGCGTCCAGGCGCAACAGCCACTCCCGCAGCTTGGCGCCCAGCGCGTCGCGCACGGCGAGCAGCGTCTCGTCCTCGTAGAGCGCCTCGCGGCTCGCGGTCGGCCGCAGCGCGGAGGTGTCCACCACACACCGCACGAAGTAGGCCCAGTCGGGCAGCAGACCCTCGATGGCCGTGCCGACGAGCATCCGCTTCAGGTAGACCCGGTGCGCCTGCCGGTTGCCCGGGTGGGCGCCCGCGGGCAGCACGAACGCCGCGCCGGTCAGGCCGACGGCGCCGAACTCCAGCGGCACCACGTCGAACGGCTCGAACCCGAGCGTGTCGCGGCAGTACTCGGCCAGCCGCTCGTGGTGCTCGGCGACGGATTCGGCGCCGCGCCGGGTCCACGGCAACCCGTCGTCGGTGACCAGCGTCTGACTGCCGCCGCCCGCGACCCGCACCTCGATCGGCAGCAGCGAGCCGAACTCCGCGGCCAGCGGCGCGACCGTGTCGTACTCGATCCAGTGGTCGCAGTCGCGCCGGGGCACCAGTTCCACCGTGGTGCCGACCTCGGCGCGCGCCGACTCGTCGACCGCGACCTCGTAGGTGCCGTCGCCGTGGGCCACCCAGCGCACCGCGGGCCCGCCCGCCGCCGACCGGCTCACCAGCCGCACCTCGTCGGCGATCAGGAAGCAGGACAGCAGCCCGACGCCGAACTGGCCGAGGAAGTCCTGCCTGGCGAACCCCAGTTCGTCGCGTTTGGACGTTCCGCCCAGCGTGGACAGCAGGCTGTGCACCTCGTCCTCGCCGAGCCCGATGCCGGTGTCGCTGATCCGCAGGGTGCCGTCGCCGGTCCGCTCGACCGCCTCCACCAGGATCCGCCCTGGCGCGGCCGGGTCGAGCAGCCTGCGCGCGGTCACCGCGTCGACCGCGTTCTGCAGCAACTCGCGCAGGTACACCCGGGGACTGCTGTAGAGGTGGTGGCTGAGCAGATCGATGACGCCGCGCAGGTTGACGCCGAATGTCTGGGCCAAGTGGAACCTCTGGTGCGGGGGAGCGGGACGGCGGCTGTGACAGTACAGGTGTCCCGCGTGGCCCGGCCGCGTTCACCCGCCGGACGCGCGGCGCACCGGACGGATCACCCCGCGTGACCGGCCGCGCCGCGCCGAGTGCCGAACTCGGTGTGGGGCCGAACGGGCGATCACCTAGGATCGACCTGCTCACCCGGCCGATCGGGTGAATGCCTGCCCTAGCACCCGGGAGCTGTCCACCCACCATGTCCGGAGTCAACGACCCGTACGACCCGAAGGAAGTCGCGGCGCTGTCGCCGGAGACCCTGCAGGCCGCCGTCGAGAAGGCCCGCGAGGAGTTCTCCGCCGCCGCCGACCTGGCCGCGCTCGCCGCGGTCAAGCCCGCGCACCTCGGTGACAAGTCGCCCCTGCTGCAGGCCCGCCGGGAGATCGGCGCGCTGGCGCCGCAGGCGCGGTCCGCGGCGGGCAAGCGGGTGAACGAGGCCCAGAACCTGGTCAAATCCGCCTTCGACGAGCGCCGCGCGCAGCTCCAGGCCGAGCGCGACGAGCACGTGCTGCGCGACGAGGGCGTCGACGTCACCCTCTCGTGGGACCGCACGCCCCGCGGCGCGCGGCACCCGCTCACGACGCTGTCCGAGCGCATCTCCGACGTGTTCGTCGGCATGGGCTGGGAGATCGCCGAGGGCCCCGAGGTCGAGGCCGAGTGGTTCAACTACGACGCGCTCAACTTCAAGAAGGACCACCCGGCGCGCACCATGCAGGACACGTTCTACCTGGCGCCCGAGGGGGCCGGGATGGTGCTGCGCACGCACACCTCGCCGGTGCAGATCCGCGCGCTGCTGGAGCGCGACCTGCCGGTCTACGTGGTGTGTCCCGGCCGCACGTTCCGCACCGACGAGCTGGACTCCACCCACACCCCGGTGTTCCACCAGGTCGAGGGGCTGGCCATCGACAAGGGCCTCACCATGGCCCACCTCAAGGGCACCCTGGACGCGTTCGCCAAGGCCATGTTCGGCGCCGAGGCCCGTATCCGGCTGCGCCCGTCGTACTTCCCGTTCACCGAGCCGTCGGCCGAGCCCGACGTGTGGTTCACCGAGAAGAAGGGCGGCCCCGGCTGGGTCGAGTGGGGCGGCTGCGGCATGGTCAACCCGAACGTGCTGCGCGCGTGCGGCGTCGACCCGGACGTGTACTCGGGGTTTGCCTTCGGCATGGGCCTGGAGCGCACCCTGCAGTTCCGCAACGGCATCCCGGACATGCGCGACATGGTCGAGGGCGACGTCCGGTTCACCCTTCCCTTCGGCACGGAGGCGTAGTTGAGGATTCCCGCAAGCTGGCTCACGCAGCAGCTCGATCTCGCGGTGGACTACCGGGAACTCACGCCGGAGCAGATCGCCGACGCGTTCGTGCGGGTCGGCATGGAGGTCGAGGAGGTCATCCCGCTCGGCCCGGTCACGGGCCCGCTGGTGATCGGCCGGGTCGCCGAGATCGAGGAGCTCGCCGAGTTCAAGAAGCCGATCCGGTTCTGCACGGTCGAGATCGGCGACCTGGACGAGGACACCGAGGACACCGAGAACACCGCCGACACCGCCGACACGTTCCCCGGCGGGACCACCCAGGTCGTCTGCGGCGCGACGAACTTCGCCGAGGGCGACCTGGTCGTGGTGGCGCTGCCCGGTGCCGTGCTGCCCGGCGGGTTCGCCATCGCCGCGCGCAAGACCTACGGCCGGGTCAGCAACGGCATGATCTGCTCCGCACGCGAGCTGGGTCTGGGCGACGAGCACGCCGGGATCATGGTGGTGCCCACCGGCGAGGCCGCCCCCGGTGACGACGCGATCGAGTTGCTCGGCCTGACCGACTCGGTCATCGACCTGTCGCTGACCCCCGACCGGGGCTACTGCTTCTCGGTGCGCGGCCTGGCCCGCGAGCTGTCCTGCGCGCTCGACCTGCGGCTGATCGACCCGGCGGGCATCGACGTGCCCGCCGCGGACGGCGAGTCCGTGCCGGTGCACATCGAGGACGAGCAGGCGTGCCCGCGGTTCGTCGTGCGCCGGGTCACCGGGGTCGACCCGACCTCGCCGACGCCGTGGTGGATGCGCAGGCGGCTGATGCTCGCGGGCATCCGGTCGATCTCGCTGGCCGTCGACGTCACGAACTACGTGATGCTGGAGATGGGCCAGCCGATGCACGCCTTCGACACCGCGCGGCTCAGCGGCGGCATCACCGTCCGCCGGGCGAAGGTGGGGGAGACCCTGGTCACCCTGGACGGCGCGGAGCGCACCCTGGACCCGGACGACATCGTCGTCTGCGACGAGTCCGGCCCGATCTCGATGGCGGGCGTCATGGGCGGGGCGAGCACCGAGGTGCGCCCCGACAGCACCGACATCCTGCTCGAAGCCGCCATCTGGGACCCGGCCTCGATCGCCCGCGCGGTACGCAGGCACAAGCTGCCCAGTGAGGCGTCGAAGCGGTTCGAGCGCGGGGTCGACCCGGCGCTGCCGCCCGCGGCGCTGGAGCGGGCCGCGCGGCTCCTGCGCGAGTACGGCGAGGGCAGCATCCGGCCCGGCCGCACCGACGTCGGGCGGCCCGTGCTGCCCGGTCGGGTGGTCATGTCGATGGATCTGCCCGACCGGGTGGCCGGGGTGCGCTACAACCGCGGCGTCACGGTCCAGCGGTTGCAGCAGATCGGCTGCGACGTCGATGTCGGCACGGCCGACGACGGCACGCCGACGGTCACCGCGACCCCGCCGACCTGGCGCACCGACCTGAACCAGCCCGCCGACCTCGTCGAGGAAGTGTTGCGGCTACAGGGTTATGACACTATCCCGGCGGTACTGCCCGCCGCACACGCCGGCCGCGGGCCTACGGCGAAGCAGCGGCGCCGCCGGACGGTGTCCCGCGCCATGGCCGAGCACGGCTACGTCGAGGTGCTGCCGTTCCCGTTCGTCGCCCCCACCGTGTGGGACGCCTTCGGTCTGGCCGCCGACGACGTGCGCAGGCGCACGGTCAAGGTGCTCAACCCGATGGAGGCCGACCGCGGCGAGTTGGCCACCACGCTGCTGCCCGGCCTGCTGGACACCTTGGTGCGCAACGTGTCCCGCGGCGCGCGCGACCTGGCGCTGTTCCACATCGGACAGGTCGTGCTGCCGCGCGCCCAGCCGGTGCCGATGCCCGAGGTGGGGGTCGCGGGCAGGCCGAGCGACGCGGAGATCGCGAACCTCGACGCCGCCCTGCCCCACCAGCCGGTGCACGTGGCCGCGGTCCTCGCGGGCAACCGGCAGCGGCAGGGCTGGTGGGGTCCGGCGGAACCCGCGAGCTGGGCCGACGCCGTGCAGGCGGCTCGCACCGCCGCCGCCGCCGCGGGCGTCGAGCTGACCGTGCGCGCGTGGGACCTGGCGCCCTGGCACCCTGGCCGGTGCGCGCAACTGCGCGTCGGCGACTTCCCGGTCGGGCACGCGGGTGAGCTGCACCCGAAGGTCACCGAGGCCCTCGGCCTGCCCAAGCGCACCTGTGCGATGGAACTCGACCTCGACGCGCTGCCGCTGGTCGAGCGCAGGCCGGTGCCCCAGGTGTCGCCGTACCCGCCGGTGCTGCTCGATGTGGCGTTGGTGGTCGACAGCGCGGTGCCCGCCGCCGACCTGTCGAACACGCTGCGCGTGGGCGGCGGGGAGCTGCTGGAGGAGTTGAGCCTGTTCGACGTGTTCACCGGGGAGCAGGTGGGCGAGGGCAAGCGCTCCCTGGCGTACTCGCTGCGGTTCCGCGCGCCCGATCGCACGCTCACGGTCGAGGAGGCCACGGCGGCGCGGGACGCGGCGGTCGCGGCCGCCGCCGATCGGCACGGGGCCGCGCTGCGCGGCTGAGCCGAACGGACCACACCATCAAGAGCCCCGCTGCCGGGTGCCCGCTGGGCACCCGGCAGCGTCGGGTCAGGCCAGGAGACCGCTGGTCAGGGCGTTGAGCCGGGCGAGGTAGCCGTCCCGGTGGCCCGCCGCGTTCGGGTGGTAGCTCTCGTTGAGCTTGCTCCACTCCAGGCTGGTCACCCAGGGCGTTCCGCCGGAGCAGTGCGTGTGCGGGTCGAAGGCGGGCCGCGCGTCGAGGAAGGTGACGCCTGCCGCGGCGGCGCGGCGGGACATGATCGAGGCCAGCGTGTCGGCGGCCGAGTTGAGCGCGGCGCGCTCGGTGTCGCTCAGGCCGAGCCAGCAGTTGCCGCCGATCTTGTACAGCCGCGGGTAGCCGACCACGATGATCCGCGCGCTCGGCGCCGCCTGCCGGACCGCCGCGTAGAGCTGCGCCAGCTTGGGCGACAGCACGGTCTGCGCCTGCTGCTTGGCCTGGGCGACCCGGTTCACGCAGTCCTGGTCGGAGATCGTCAGCACGCAGTGCACCAGCACGTCGACGAAGCCCACGTCGTTGCCGCCCACCTGCAGCGTGACCAGGGTGGTGTCCGGGGTGACCTGCGGAAGCTGGGTGGTGAGCACGTCGGTGGTGGTGGCCCCGGAGCAGGACGCCTCGGTGAAGGCGACCGACGGGTGGGCCGCGGCCCACAGCCGCGGGTAGGTCAGCGGTCCGCGCCTGCACGGGTCGTTCGGGTTGTCATAGGTCCACGTGCCGGGCGCCACCGCGTACGAGTCGCCGAGGGCGACGTACTTGCCCGCGGCGGCCTGTGCCGTGCCCGCGAACGCGGTGCACGCGGCCAGTGACAGGATCAGCGAAAGCAGGGTCCCCAACGTGCGCATCGAGATTCTCCCGGGAGTCGGACTGCACTTGATCTACAGGTAGCAGTCCGCGGGCGGGCCGAGAACCCCTAATCGGACACGGCGGGTGAACACCTTGTGACGGTGCGGTTCAGAGGTGCTTGAGCGCCTCCCGCCGCGAGAGCGGTGACAGGTCGGGGTGGGTGTGCACGAACTGGCGCACCCACCCCGGCTCGGTCTTCCCGAACTCGCGCAGCGCCCAGCCGATCCCCTTGCGCAGGAAGAAGTCTGGATCGTCCACAGTGGACTCAATGACGGCGGTCAGCAGGTCGGTGTCGGTCGCGGCCTTCGCGCCGAGCTGGCAGATCACCGCGGTGCGCCGCTTCCACCGGTCGGCGTCGCGGGCCCACGCGCGCATCGTCGGCGTCAGCTCGGCCGGGTGCGCGCGCAGCAGCGGGCCGACCCTTCGGGCGGCGATCTCGTCCACGAAGTCCCACCACGCCCCCGTGACGACGAGGTCTTCGTAGAGCGACAGCAGATCCACGTCCTGCCAGTCCGCGTACCGCCGGTGCCCGGACAGGTCGAGCGCCACGTAGCGCTCCTCCCGGTACCGCGCGCCGTGCCACAGCTCCGCCACCGTGGCTATCCACGCGGCGCGGTCGGTCAGCACGTGCTCGGCGAACACCGCGCGCACCAGCGCGGCCCGCGCGGGCTTGGGCACGCCGCGGAACGGCATGTCCGACTTCATGTAGCGCCGCATGTCCGGCGCGCGGGTCGGGTCGGCGACCTCGGCCAGCCCGGCGCGCACCGCATCGACGAGTCCAGTGTCCACGGGCGGCAAGCTACTCGCGGACACCGACAGTTCCGGCGCGCCCGGTCGGCGGCCGGATCCTGGCGAGGGTGAGCGCGGCGTCCACCAGGTCGGTGCGGTCGAGCGCGGCCACCTCGGCCAGGTCGATCCACGCGGCCATGTCCGTGGAGCCGTGCTCCTCGAACCGCAGCTCGCCGCCGCTGACCCGGGCCGCGTAGACCACGCGCACGCCGTGCCAGTCGGTGCCCGAGCCGAACGTCCGGCGAAGGGAGTCGATGCCCAGCAGCGCCTCGATCTCGACCTGGTACCCGGTCTCCTCGGCGGCCTCGCGCACCGCGGCGTCGAGCGGGTCCTCGCCGTGATCGATGCCGCCGCCCGGCAGCGTCCAGCGCCTGCCCTGCTCGCTGACCCAGCGGGCCAGCAGCACCTTCCCGTCCTCGACGCACACCACGTACGCGGCGACCCGCGTCGTGCGCTTCACCGGGTCACTCGGTGTCGAACGCCTGCCGTGCGCCCCTCGGGCAGGTCGTCGACCGACAGGACAGGGGCTCCAGACTGCTCGCTGCTCACGTCGCGAACTTACCCGGGACGCTTGGGCATAGGCTGCTGACCTGTGTCGAGAGCACCGATGATCGCCCCCAGCATCCTGTCCGCCGACTTCGCCCGCCTCGCCGACGAGGTCGCCGCCGTCGCGGGCTCGGACTGGCTCCACGTCGACGTGATGGACGCGCACTTCGTGCCCAACCTGACCCTCGGCCTGCCGATCGTCGAGGCGCTGCTCAAGGTCACCGACATCCCGATGGACTGCCACCTGATGATCGAGAACCCGGAACGCTGGGCCATCGGGTACGCGGAGGCGGGCGCGCACAACGTCACCGTGCACGCCGAGGCGGCCCGGGAGCCGGTGCGCATCGCGCGCGACCTGCGGGCCGCGGGCGCCAAGGCCGGGCTGTCGGTCAAGCCGGACACCCCGCTGGAGCCGTATCTGGAGGTGCTAAGGGAGTTCGACACGCTGCTGGTGATGTCGGTGGAGCCCGGGTTCGGCGGCCAGAAGTTCATTGCGCACGTGCTCGACAAGGTTCGCATGGTGCGCACCATGATCGACACCGGCCACCTGAACCTGCTGGTCGAGATCGACGGCGGGATCAACGCCGACACCATCGAGCAGGCCGCCGAGGCGGGCGTCGACTGTTTTGTGGCGGGCTCCGCGGTCTACAGCGCCGCCGACCCGGCCATGGCCGTGCGCGCGCTGCGCACCCAGGCCGCGAACGCCGCCCACCACCTGACCTGAGCCGGGAGGCTGCGAAACTGTGCGCGTGGAGGACACGCTGACGGCCGCGATGCGGGCGGCCGTCGCGCGCGCTGCGGCCGTGCGCGGCACGACCAGCCCGAACCCGCCGGTCGGCTGCGTGATCCTGGCCGCGGACGGACACCAGGTCGGCGCGGGCGGCACCCGGCCGCCGGGCGGTCCGCACGCCGAGGTCGTGGCCTTGGCCGAGGCGGGGGAGCGGGCGCGCGGCGGCACCGCCGTGGTCACCCTGGAGCCGTGCGCCCACCACGGCCGCACCCCGCCCTGCACCGACGCGCTGCTGGCGGCGGGCGTCACGCGCGTGGTGTACGCGGTGGCCGACCCCACTGCCGTGGCCGCGGGCGGCGCCCGGGTGCTCGCCGCCGCGGGCGTCGCCGTCGAGGGCGGCCTGCTCGCCCACGAGGTGGCCACCGGCCCGCTGCGCGCGTGGCTGCACCATGCCCGCACCGGGCGTCCGCACGTCACCTGGAAGTACGCCGCCACGCTCGACGGCCGGGTCGCCGCGGCCGACGGCACCAGCCGGTGGATCAGCTCGCCCGAGTCGCGCGCCGAGGTGCACGAACTGCGCCGCAAGGTCGACGCGATCATGGTCGGCCGCGGCACGGTGCTCGCCGACGACCCCGCGCTGACCGCCCGCGCCGAAGACGGAACACTGAGCGCCCGACAGCCGTTGCGGGTTGTCGTGGGACTGGAAGACCTGCCCGCCGGCGCACGGGTGCGCGACAGCGCGGCCGAGACGCTGCACCTGCGCACCCGCGACCCCGCCGAGGTGCTGGCCGCGCTGGCCGACCGCGGCGTGGTCGACGTGCTGTTGGAGGGCGGCCCGACCCTGGCCGGTGCGTTCATCGCGGCGGGCGCGGTCGACCGGGTCCTCGCCTACGTGGCCCCCAAGCTGCTCGGCGCGGGGCCGGTGGCGCTGGGCGCGGCAGGCGTGTCGACCGTCACCGCGGCCCACCGGCTGGTGGTCGACCAGGTCACCATGAGCGGACCGGACGTGCGCATCTCCGCCACGCCCGCGCGGAACTGAGGAGGACACGGTGTTCACCGGGATCGTCGAGGAGCGCGGCGAGGTCGTCGCCGTACGGGACCTCGCGGACGCCGCGCGGGTCACCATCGCGGGGCCGCTGGTCACCAGCGACGCCAAGCAGGGCGACTCGATCGCGGTCAACGGGGTCTGTCTGACTGTGGTCGAGCTGACCGGCGGCACGTTCACCGCCGACGTCATGCGCGAGACCCTGGTGCGCAGCAGCCTCGACAAGGTGGCCGCGGGCGACGCGGTCAACCTGGAGCGTGCCGCCGCGGTCGGGCAGCGCTTCGGCGGGCACATCGTGCAGGGCCACGTCGACGGCACGGGCGCGCTGGTCTCCCGCGAGCCGTCCGAGCACTGGGACCTGGTGCGGGTCAGCCTGCCCGCGCACCTGACCCGCTACGTGGTGGAGAAGGGCTCGATCACCGTCGACGGCGTCTCGCTGACCGTCGTCGACGTCGGCCCCGACTGGTTCACCGTCAGTCTGATCCCGGAGACGCTGCGGGCCACCACGCTCGGCGTCCGCAGGCCCGGCGACAAGGTCAACCTTGAGGTGGACGTCATCGCCAAATATGTGGAGAAATTGGCCTCACCGCATCTCGGAGCCACCGGGCGCGGCACCGCAGAGGAGACCCCTGGTGAGTGACTTCGCCGCCATCGAGCGCGCCATCGCCGACATCGCGGCAGGCAAGGCCGTCGTCGTGGTCGACGCCAAGGACCGCGAGAACGAGGGCGACCTGATCTTCGCCGCGGAGAAGGCCACCCCGGAGCTGATGGCCTTCATGGTCCGCTACACCTCCGGCTACATCTGTGTGCCGCTGCCCGAGTCCGTGTGCGACCGGCTGGACCTGCCGCCGATGTTCCACACCAACCAGGACGTCCGCGGCACCGCGTACACGGTGACGGTGGACGCCAAGGACGGCGTCAGCACGGGCATCTCCGCGGCCGACCGCGCGCACACGATCCGCCTGCTGGCCGACGAGACGTCCACCGCGAAGGACTTCAACCGGCCCGGCCACGTGGTGCCGCTGCGCGCCAAGGAGGGCGGCGTGCTGCGGCGCCCCGGCCACACCGAGGCCGCGGTCGACCTGGCCCGGATGGCCGGGCTCGGGCCCGCGGGCGTGCTCTGCGAGATCGTGTCGCAGAAGGACGAGGGCGACATGGCCCGCTACGAGGAGCTGGAGATCTTCGCGGCCGAGCACGACCTGGAGATCATCACCATCGCCGACCTGATCGCCTACCGCAGGCGCACCGAGAAGCAGGTCGCCCGGGTCGCCGAGGCGCGCATCCCCACCGCGCACGGCACGTTCCGCGCGGTCGGCTACGACAGCCTGCTCGACGGCATCGAGCACGTCGCGCTGGTCTACGGCGACATCGGTGACGGCACCGACGTGCTGGTGCGGGTGCACTCCGAGTGCCTCACCGGCGACGTGTTCGGCTCGCTGCGCTGCGACTGCGGCCCGCAGCTCGACGCGGCGCTGGAGGCGGTCGCCGCCGCGGGCCGCGGCATCGTGCTCTACATGCGCGGGCACGAGGGCCGCGGCATCGGCCTGATGCACAAACTGCAGGCCTACCAGCTCCAGGACGACGGCCACGACACCGTCGACGCCAACCTCGCCCTCGGCGTCCCCGCCGACGCCCGCGACTACGGCACGGGCGCGCAGATCCTGGTCGACCTCGGCGTGCACACGATGCGGCTGCTGACCAACAACCCGGCCAAGCGGGTCGGCCTGGAGGGCTACGGGCTCACGGTGATCGACCGGGTGCCGCTGTCGGTGTGGCCGAACCCGGAGAACCTGCACTACCTGCGCACCAAGCGCGACCGGATGGGCCACGAGCTGACCAACCTGGAGCACTACGAGGGCAGCGCCGCGGGCGCTGGGGAGGACAAGGCGTGAGCGAACCACCGAACACAGGTTTTCCGCGAACGCTCCCCGCGAGCGCGGGCGAGGAGCTCGCGTGAGTGGCGAGGGCAGGCCGACAATCGGGGTGCCGCGGTGCGCGGGCATCCGGCTGGCGATCGCGGCGACCAGGTGGCACGCGGCGATCACCGACAAGCTGCTGGAGCGCGCCCTGGTCGCGGCCGCGGAGGCGGGCATCGAGGAGCCGACGGTGGTGCACGTGCCGGGGGCGATCGAGCTGCCGATCGTCTGCCAGGAGCTGGCCAAGCACCATGACGCGGTCGTGGCGCTCGGCGTGGTCGTGCGCGGCGGGACACCGCACTTCGAGTACGTGTGCGACGCGGTGACCGCGGGTCTCACCCGGGTCTCTCTCGACGAGTCCACCCCGGTCGGCAACGGTGTGCTGACGGTGGACACCGAGGAGCAGGCACATGACCGGTCCGGGCTGCCCGGCTCCGCCGAGGACAAGGGCTACGAGGCGTGCGCCGCGGCGCTGGAGACCGCGCTGGTGGTGCGCGGGCTGCGGCAGCCGTGGACCGAGCGGGACTTCCGGTGACCGCGCGTCCGCGCAAGGTGCGGTACCTGACCGGTGGCATGGCCGTGGTGTTCGTCGGGGTGTTCACGGTCGTGGCCGTGCTGCTGCGCAACACCCCGACCGGCGTGTTCTTCCAGGTCTCCGACCAGATCGCGATGGTGGGCATCGGCGTGCTGCTGGCCTGCGGGGCGCTGTGGTTCACCCGGCCGAAGGTGTCCGCCGATGCCGCGGGTATCGACGTGCGCAACCTGCTGGGCACCACCCGCTACCCGTGGGAGGTCGTGCGCTCGGTCAGCTTCCCGGACGGCGCCGCCTTCGCCCGGCTCGAACTGCCCGACGACGAGTACGTGCCGGTGATGGCCGTGCAGGCGATCGACGGCGACCGCGCGGTCGCCGCCATCCGCGAACTGCGCCGCCTCCACAGGGCGGCGACCCGTCAGTAGCACCCCCAGTACCACCTAAGGTAGCATCAACAGTATGAAACTCAGCGTGAGCCTCCCGGAGGACGACGTCCGGTTCATCGACGAGTACTCCGCACGGGTCGACGTGACCTCGCGGTCCTCGGTGATCCAGATCGCCATCGGCCTGCTGCGCCATTCCTCGATGGAACAGGAGTACGCGGACGCCTTCGCCGAGTGGGACGCCTCGGGCGAGGCCGCGCTGTGGGACGCGACAGCGCTGGACGGCCCGGTGGCGGACGGTCCGGCGGCCGGGCTGGTGCCGGTCGGCCCGGCGGAAGACGGCGCGGCCGATGCGTCGAGGTGACGTCCACCTGGTCGATCTCGACCCGGCGCTCGGCTCCGAGGCCGACAAGGTCCGCCCCGCGGTGATCGTCAGCAACGACGCGGCCAACCAGGTCGCCGCGCGCACCGGCCGCGGTGTGGTGACGGTCGTGCCCGTCACGTCCAATACCGACCGCGTCTACCCCTTCCAGGTGCTGCTGCCGAAGGCCGCGTGCGGGCTGGTGTCCGACTCCAAGGCCCAGGCCGAGCAGGTGCGCTCGGTGGCCACGGCCCGGCTGCGCCGCCGCGTCGGCAGGCTCCCCCCGGCCGTCCTCACCCGCCTGGACGACGCCTTGCGCACGCATCTGGGGTTGTAGAAGCTGAGCGGAACCTGTGAGTACGGCAGTCGGGTGAACCCTTGGGTAGGCGAGGACGTACCTGACGGTGTAACCCTTTACTCCCACCACCCCCCGAGGAGGACTGGCGTGACCGCCGTCGACCCCATCACGTTCGAACCGACCCCCGTCGCGAATCCCGAAGCCCGGTCCCGGCGCCAGGTCCTGTGCGGCCTCATGGTGGCGCTCGTCGCCCCGGGCGCCCTGGTCGCCGCCTGTAGTGACACCGGTACCGGCGGCTCCGGCGGCACCAGCGGCGGTGGGGGTTCCACCACCACCGGCGGCGGCGCACCCGGCGGCGGGTCGACCACCGGCCCCCTGGCGGCCCTCAACGACGTCCCGGTGGGCAGCGGCCTCCTGGTCGACAACCCGGGCGGCGGCGGCAAGATCCTGCTCGTCCGCCCCGCCGCCGACACCGTCCGGGCCTTCGACCCCGCCTGCCCCCACCAGGGCACCCAGGTCGACCTGCCCAAGAACGGCACCATCGCCTGCCCCAACCACGGCAGCACCTTCGACGGGGGCACCGGCGCCCTCAAGGGCGGCCCCGCCAAGACCGGCCTCACCGAGATCCCGGTAACCGTCGACGGAGACCAGGTCATCCTGGCCTGATCCGAAACCCCAGACACACGAACACACCCGCCCTGCGGCTGCGGGGCCGGGTCATCGCGGACATGCTTGGCCCATGACGAGTCCAGTGCCCGCCGCCCGGCCTAAGGTCGTGCTGTTCGACGTGTTCGAGACCATGCTCCAACTCGAAGCGCTGCGTCCGCGCTTCGAGGCCGTGGGTCGGCCCGGTCACGAGCTCGAACTGTTCTTCGCCCGCACCCTGCGCGACGGCATGGCCTACACCCTGGCGGGTGCGGCACCGCCGTTCCCGGATGTCGCCCGCGCCCAGTTGCGCACCACGTGCGGCCTGGTGGGGGAGCGGGCCGACCACATCCTGGCGGGCTTCCGCGAGCTACCCGCCCAACCCGACGTCGCCCCCGCGCTGCGGCTGCTGGCCGCCGCCGAGGTGCCCGCGTACGCGTTCACCCACGGCGTCGCCGAGGTCGCGGTCGCGGCCCTGGCCGCGGCGGGCATCGACCTGCCCGTCCTCTCGACCGAGGCACTGGCCTCGTTCAAGCCGCCCGCCCGCGTCTACCACTGGGCCTGCGCGCAGACCGGCAGCGCCCCGGAGCGGACCGCGCTCGTCGCCGTCCACTCTTGGGACACCCACGGCGCCCTCCGCGCCGGCCTTCTCGCGGGCTTCGCCACCCGCCACGAAGGCGGCCTCACCGACCTGGTCGCCCGCCCGCACGCCGTCGCCGAGACCCTGGACGAGGTCGTCGCCACCCTGCTCGCCCTTCCCTGACCGAGTGGGTGCCGTGGAGCGACTCACGCCGACGTCGTGGCGTCCTCGCGCTTCGCTGATCGGCCAGGTGCCTGCGATTCGTGGTCGCGATGCCCGACCACTCACCGCGCCCTCCGTCGAGGGCGCAGTCGCGTGCGTGCCGATCAGGCGTCGTCGCGGAGTACCGAGGGCGGTGTTGCCGTTACTCCCCTTTGGGTAGTCTCGGCTCGATCAACTCGGCGACCTTGCTCGCGAACCCACATGCCTTCGCGGTGTCCGACCGCGCGTTGCTGCTCGCGTCCACCCGCGATGACCTGGTGATGCTGATCGAAATCATGCACGCGCCTGGACCGTCGTTCGCTTCAAGCTTGCGCCCGTCGCGGGTGCCGACTCGGTGATCGACCACGGTTCCCCTGTCGACCACGATGTCGTCGAGGCCCTGTTTCGCGCGCAGGGCGATGCTGAAGACTGCTTGTCCGCGAATCGTCCATTGGCACCCGGTGGACTGGGTGGTGTCATCACGTTCTCCGACCTCGGCTCCGAACTGGGCTACCTCGGCCGCGGTCAGGAGCGCGCATGGGTCGAGTTTGTCCAGTTCGTTGGGGCTCGACGGCGTGGTCCCCGGTGGGGCCGATTCGGTTGATCGTGTGGCCGTGGTGGACTCAGGCTGTGGTATTGCCTGGCCTGCGGTCTCCGAGCACGAGGTCACTCCGACGAGGAGCATCGTCGCGGTGACAAGCAACGCGATCGAGTGGGCCTTCCGCATGGTGGTCACAGCGCTCGTGTCCTTGTTCACTGGCTTGCTCTGGTGATGCCGCCTGCGTTGTTGTCGTCGGTGTTGCGGTAGTGCCGCATGGCCTCGTTGATCCCGGCTTCGATCTGGATCAGGGCGTCGCGGAGTCCCTGCAGGCTGGTCGCGGCCGAGTTGTCGCCCGCGGCGACGTCCTTGTTGAACGCGATTATCACCTTGGCGTCGGGGCTTGTGCCAAGTTTCGTGTCTTGTTTGATCCGAGTTGCTCTGTCTCGGGCGTCCTCAAGGCCGTCGAGGATGGTGTGCAGGGCGGTGAGTATGGCTTTGCCCGCGCGGTCGTTGACGCCGAACTCGCCTGAGTTGGCCGCTTTGAGGAAACCCTGTGCCCCCTGGTGGAACTGGCCGATCTGGGCGGCCAGCCCTGCCCGATCGACCCCACAGCGTCCGTCATCGCCGCCCCCCCCGTTTCGCACTCACTGACACGCTCCCGGCACTCACGGTACCGGGTGGCGTGCGTGGGCGTTACAGATCACTCGCCCGGTCAGGAATCGCCGAGTAGCTCCTGGGCGCGGGCCTTCCACGGCCACGCCCCGCTGGTGTCCGAACAGCGCAGTACCTGCCGCCAGGCCAGGGTGGCGGATCGGCGGTCGCCCGCGCCCGCCAGTGCGCGCCCGTAGTCCAACAGGGTCCGCGCGACACCCTCGGTCGCCGCGGGTTCGGCGGTCAGCGGGTCGGGGCCGAGCACGGTCTCGAACAGCGACCTCGCCCGCGCGAACTCGCCGCGGACCAGGGCGAGGCGGGCTTGCCACTGGGCGTGCATCAGCGGGCGCTCCCGGCGCGCCCACCCGTCCTCGCGCAGCACCTCCCACTCGCGCTCGGCGGCGGGGGCGTCGCCGAGGAGGCAGGCGAGGGTCATTCGCTTGTCGTGCACGTTGGTGACCCAGCGCTCGGCGTGCGGGTTGCCGGTCTCGGCCTCGCCGACGAAGAACTCCAGCGCCTGGTCGAGCTGCCCGCGGTACTCGTTCGGGTCGAGGCGGCCCGCGAACAGCTTGATCTCGTCGCGGACGACGGCGCTGATCCACCGCGACACCCCGCGCCCCGCCTGGTCGGCGGCCTCCGCGCTCTCGTCGAGGTGGTCGAGCGCCTCGTCCACCCGGCCGTGCAGGTGGTGCAGGTAGCCGCGCTCGTAGAGCGCCCGCGACTGGTCGCCGCGCAGGTGGGTGATCTGTTCCAGCAGTTCCTGCGCCGCGTCGAGGTCGTTGTGCCGTCGGTGGCGGGACGCGGTGATCTCGGCGAAGTCCGCCCAGATCGACACCGGCGCCAAGTCCACATCGGACCCGCCGGGCGCGTGCTCCGTGACGAAATCGAGGTCGGCCAGGTACGTCAGCACCAGCCCGTGGAACTCGTCGAACTCCGCGCGATAGCCCAGACCGGCGTGCAGGACGTCGGCGGGGAACGCCGCCTCCGCGCCGCGCACGCAGTGGATCGCCAGTGCGCGGGGAATCCGCTCGGCCGGTTCGGGGAAGGCCGCGCGCACCGCCTCGAAGGCGTCCACGAAGTCCACCACCGTGCGCACCGACCCGACCACGGCCGCCTTGCGCGTGACGAAACCTTCGTCCGCCAGCACCGCGACCACCGCGTCGGCGCACCACTGCCGGTCGTTCTGCTCGCCGGTCAGCGCGGACACCAGGTGCGCCACGACATTGGCCAGCGCGTACTCGTCGGCGCACGCGCTCCAGTCCGCGCCGTGGGCCGCGATCAGCTCGGCGGCGACCTCCCGGTTGCTCACCGCCGCGTCGATCCAGGACAGGGGCGAACGGACACGGGTTTCCTCCGCGGTCAGGTAGTCGGCCAGGCTGATGTGGAAGATAGCCGCCCGGCCGGCCGAGACCGTCAGGAATTGCAGCATGTCACCGACCGCGCGGTCCACGATGTCCACGGGCAGCCCCGCCATGACGGCGAGCTGGTCTGTCGACAGTGGACCGCGCGAGACCGTGAACACGCCGAGCACCCGCCGATGCACCGACACCCACTGGCGCCGCGCCGTGTCGCGCAGCATCAGCACGAACAGGTCGTAGAGGTCGGTGAGACTGCCCGGCAACCCGTCCTGCTCGGCGAGCCGGGCGACGTCGGTCCAGCGCCGCGCCGACACCGCGTGTTCGAGTGCCCGCGCCCACGACACCAGGTACAGGAAGTTGCCCGCCGCGCGCGCCGCGGCGGCCCGCGCCGAGTCGCGCAGGGAAAGGCCGCGACCCTCCAGGGTCCGGCGCAGCTTGCGGTCGTCGGCGAAGCTGTCGGCGTAGTCCTTGACGTCGTCCAGGACGTGCCGGTCCGCGGGATCGATCGCGATCTCCCGCAGCCGTCCGCGCTGGCGCAGCCGGTAGCGGCCGAGCAACTCCGGGTCCGGGCGGCTCGCCACGACCACACGCACGTTCGGCGGGAGCTGCGGGCAGTGCACGAGCCAGTCCACGATGTCCCAGCTCGGACTCGGCGGCTGATGGCGCAGCTCGTCCAGCCCGTCCACCAGCACGATGATTTTCGCGGTCGGGTCCAGCTCGGCGAGCTTGCGGGCCGGGTCGAGCAGCGCGAGCTGTTGCAGCAGCGCGGGATCAAGCCGCCACTCGGTGTCGACGACCTCGTCGGCGTCGATCGCGACCTGCACGCCGTCGACCCGGTCGGTGTGCTGGCTGACGGTGATCTCGGTGCGGCGGAAGGGATTCGCGATCAGCCGCCCCGTGCGCAGCCCGACCGAGCGCCCGCCCGCGCCGACCCGCCCGGTCTCCTGGGTCACCTCGATCCGCAGCGGTCGGTCGGTCATCGCCTCGGGACACAGGTGGGCCAACTGCCTGCCGATCGCCACCAGCAGGGTGGTCGCGTCGCCGCTGCCGAACGGGGCCAGGCTGTCGAGCCGGATGAAGTAGCGCGGGCTGAGCCGATGCCAGGTGGTGAGCCACGCCATCAGCGACGACTTGCCCATACCGGCCTCGGCGGTGATCAGCACGTGCCTGCACGAGTCGTCGTCCAGGTGCCGGTCGACGGTGGCGGCGAGCCAGCGCCGCCGGACGAACGGGCGCCGCTGGAGGTACTGGTCGAGCACGGACGCCTGGAGCAGTTCGGGGTCAGGCATCCCTGGGGTCCCGGTCGGTGCCGTCGACCAGGTGCACGCCGATCACCGAGCCGCCCGCCGCCACGTCGCCAGCCTCGGTCTTGCCGACGATGTTGTCGGCCGTGCGGCTTGTCTTCAGCCCGACGACTTCGCCCGCCACCGTGCCGACCTTGGTCTCCGCGGAGATCGACGTTCCGGCTTTCCGCCCGCCGCGCAGGGACAACAGTGCCACCACCAGGCTCGCCGCGCCGATGACCAGGCCGGCCACGCTGGCGATCTTGTCCGCGGTGTCGAGTCCCTGCCGGAGCAGGACCACGCCGAGCCCGATGAGCCCCGCACCCAGCACCGCGGCGCCGACCGTGATGCCGATGGCCCTTCGCCTGCCGGACAACGGGCGGCGTCGGCGGTCCACGGCGTGCTCCCAGGGTTCGGCGATCCGGTTGATCATCATCCCAGGCGCGGACGGGTCCGGTCTACCCTGAAAGTCGCGGTGCCAGCCTCAGCGAGCAGCCAGGAAGGTGGCGAAGGACGCGCGGGTGAAGGAGAGCGCGGGGCCGGGGTTCTTGGAGTCGCGCACGCCGATGGTGCGGTCGAGCGGCGCGACCTCGACACAGTTGGTCGTGTTTCCGCTCCTGCTGCTCTTGCGCCAGCGGGGTGCGGTGGGACCGGGGGGATTCATGATCGCTCCATGACGTCTAGGCATAGTCCTCGGCCATCGTGGCGAGCATCTCCCTGGACTGACCAGGCAGGAGCGCGACCGAGCCGATCTGTTGCCATGCAAGCCTATAGATATCGACGTCTTCCTGTTCGAGGAAGGCGTTGCGGGTCTTGCTTTCCTGATAGACCACCGACGGTTCGTCGGGGATGTCCATCAGCCGAAACGAGCCGTCGAGACCGGCGTGTGGGCCTGCCGCCAGCAGTACCACTTGGATCGAGACCGCAGGCCGGTCTGACATGTCGCAAAGGTGTAGCAGTTGGCGGCGCATCACTCCCGGCCCACCCACCGGAAGTCGCAGCGCGGACTCATGGATCAGCACGGAAAGCGTTGGCGGGGTAGATCTACTCAGGATGCTTTGCCGCCCCAGCCGTGCCGAGACCTTCGCGTCCAGTTCGGCGCTGGGTAGCGGTCTCTCGGCGGTGCCCTCGATGATGGCGCGGGCGTAGTCCGTGGTCTGGAGCAGCCCCGGCACCCCGCTCATCTCGTAGTCGGAGATGGTGGTGGCTCGCTTCTCGTAGTCGATCAGTGCCTGCCACTGCTGCGGAAGCTGGGTGCCGAACCGCGACACCCACCAGCCCGGCTCGGCGGACTGCCGGACAAGCTCCATGATCTCCTCGCGGCGGGCGGCGGGAACCTGGTAGAGGCCGAGCATCGCGGCGATCTCGTCCGGCTTGAGACCGCGCGAGCCGGTCTCGACGCGGCTCACCTGGCTCTGCGAGATACCGAGCAGTTCGCCCGCCTTGGTGGTGGAAAGCCCGGCGTCTATGCGGTACCGGCGTAGCTCGGTCGCCACCTGGCGGGACTTGATCGTGGGTCTACCTGGGCGCATGCGAGTGGTCACCTCGGTCTCGTCGGTTCAGACTGTCATACCTGCTGGCACCAAGCTTGTCCAGCGTATTCACCAGATCGGGCGATGCGGTGGCGGATTGTGGCATGCCATAATTATCGCCATGACAACCACTGAGAAGTCGGCTGTGATGGAGCCCCTGCGAACCTGGACGGTCGAGGGCGAGGTGCCGATCACCCTGTCCGTCTACCGGCCCGCGGTGACCATCCGCTGCGGCGACGGCCCGGAGACGGTCATCGACCCGAAGCAGGTCGGCCTGCTCGCCGAGCACTTCGTGTCGGTGGAGGACTTCTTCGACACCGGCGACCCGGACGCGTTCTGAGACTCAGCCGCCCAACGCGGTCAGTTGACCGTCGAGATGCTGTCCGATCCGCCGGGTGTCGGCGGGGGAGTAGGTGGTCCACCGGGTGCCGTCCGCGCGCGTGCTGCCGACCGAGAGGTACCGGCCCATCGCGGTGTCGAACCAGAACAGGTCAGGCGCGTTCCGCTCGGTCCCGTGCCGGTCGCGGGCGAGCACCCGGAACTGCCCGAACCGGAGCCTGGGCGGCGCCAACATCGTTTCCACCGCCCGCAACTGGCCAGAGCGCCCTGTCCGGGGTGGACGGACGACGGTGGCGACCCGGGACTCGGTGGACGACCCGGCCGGCGTGTCGAGCTCGACGGTCACCGACTGGCCGACTCCCGGCCGGTGCTCGGGAAGCAGGCCGGCCGCGGTGTCGATGAGCGCGGTGGGCCGGACGTGGTCGAAACAGAGCGCCTGCCGCTGTTGTACGGCGAGGATGCCCCGACCACCGATCGCGCCGAGTCGAGCGAACAGTCTGCGACCGCCCTCCAGCGAGGCGAACGCCGTGATCGCGACCTGTGGGCGCGCGAGCATGGCGAGCGCTTCCGCCACCACCGGTTCAGGATGGCCGCGACTGGCCAGGCCCCGCCGTTCCAGGTCGTCGAACACGGCGCGGCGGATGCCTGCCCGTTCATCGTGGGTGTGCCCGTGGCCGGGGATTTCGAACGGGAACGGCGAGCGGCCGAGCCGCAGCCGCTCGGACAGGATGTCCAGCGCCGCGAAGGACAGGGTGAACGAACGGACCGTCATTGGCCGATCACTGGCGGCGCGGTGATCTCGTCGGTGCCGAACAGGTCGTCCGGGTCCGCCTCGACAAGGTAGCTCGGCCGCTGGTGCTCGGAATCCTCGCCGCCCTGGCCCCTGCCGCCGCCCATACCGCCCATCGGAGCGCCGCCCGCGCCCTTGCCCGCGCCCGCTCCGGCCCGCCCGGCAGCGTGCTCGGCCGCCATCGCCCCCGGCGGACGGGCACCCGTCGCGGGTCCGCCCGTCCCGGGATTCCCCCCGCCCGGCCCGAAACCCGCTCGCCCCGCACCAGGACCGCCGCCGCCCGGCCCGAAACCCGCCCGGCCGGAACCCGGTCCGCCCGCTCGCACACCGCCACGCTCGCTCCCGGCCGGGAGTCCGCCAGGTCCGAAGCCGCCCGGGAGACCACCGCCCACGAGTCCACCCGAACCCGGCCCGCCACCTGCCCCGCCAGGACCACCCGCCCCGCCCGGCTGCGGTCCGCCCGGCCCTGGTTGGAAACCCTGGCCGGCGGTCCAGCCGCCATCCGGTGCCGCGCCCGGCGTCGTCCAGCCTGGCGGCACCGCGGTCGGTGGCATCGAAGTCGGCTCCAACGGGCCGAACCCACCGCGCTCGCCGAACCCTCGCGGGCCGTCGGAACCGTCCTCGGTGCCTCCGGTCTCCCCACCGCCTGCGGCGGCCATGGTCGGCACGGGCGCGAATGAGGGCATTCCGGCACCGGATTCGGTCAGCGAACCCGAGAACACGGTCATCACCTCGGCGGCCCGCTCATGCGCCTGCTGCTTCTCGGCGAACTTCTGATTGATCTGACCCACCACGTCGCTCAGGTTGAACGGGTTCCGCTCGCGTTCGAGCATGGCGAAGGCATCGTCCATACTGAAGTCGACCGGCTCCGGCATCGCATTTCGAGCCGAGCCTGCCGCTTCGGACTGCGCGTGCATGCGGTTGGCGGCCAACTGGAATCCGTTACCGGTGCTGCCCATCCATTCGCCGACACCGGTGAGGTAGGTACGGGCGGCGTCACCGGACTCGCCCGACCAGTCCTCGGTGCTCTGGCTGACGGCTGACTTCATCGCCTCGCGGAACTCGACGAACCTGTTGCCCAGGTCATTCCACGCCGCGCCCGTCTCGTCGACCTGGGCGGGGTCCATGTCGTCGTTGACCATCCCTTTCAACGACGGATGGTCGAATCCCTGGTAGTAGGTGCCAGGCATGGCTGGTGCGTCCCGCGTCTCGACGCCCGCGTCCTGCAGGGTTTGCTGCTGCTGGGTGCTGTACTGGTCGGCGGCCCTGTCAGCCTGGCCTAGTTCGCGCGCGGTGTGGAAGACGGTGCCGCCTCGGCCCTGCCGGGCCCGTTCGAGTGCCTGCTCCCGGAGTTCGGCGTCGACCGTGCCCTCATATGTCCTGGTGCCCGGCGTCTGTCCCGACGCGTCACGCGGTGGCATAGTCATTCCCCCTTGGGCAACTTCGGCTCGATCAATTCCGCGACCCTGCCCGCGAACTCACACGCCTTCGCGGTATCCGACCGTGTGCTGCTGCTTGTGTCCACCCGCGCAGATTCGCTGATACCGATTGAGATCATGCACCCGCCGGGACCGTCGTCCGCTTCAAGTTTACGGCCGTCATGATCGCCGACAGGATGGTCTGCAACCGTTCCTCGGGAGACCACAATGTCATCCAGCCCTTGTTCCGCGCGGAGCGCGACGGTGAAGACACCTTGCCCGGATACTGTCCATTGACATGCCCGCGAACGAGTGGTGTTCTTGGGGACTCCAATTCCTGCGCCGAATTGCGCGACGTCAGACTCGGACAACAGGATGCAAGGGTCGAGCTTGTCCAGCTCGTTGGAGCTGGCGGGCTTTGTGCTTGGTGGCGTTGGATCGCTCGATCGCGTGGTTGTTGCCGTCGTTGATCCAGGTTGTGGTGTGGCCTGACCTGCGGTTTCCGCACACGAGGTCAGCCCGAGGGTGAGAATTGTCGCGGTGACTAGCCATGCTGTTGGATGGGCATTCGGTACCGTGGCCACGGTGCAGTCGCGTCCTTCCTCAGCGGCTGGCTTTGGTGACGCCACTTGCGTTGTCGTCGTCGGTGTTGCGGTAGTGGCGCATAGCTTCGTTGATCCCGGCCTCGATTTGGGTCAGGGCGTCGCGGAGTCCCTGTAAGCTGGTCGCGGCGGAGTTGTCGCCCACGACAACATCTTTGTTGAACGCGATGATCACCTGTGCGTCCGGGCTGGTTCCGAGCTTTGTGTCCTGCTGGATAAGCCTTTGCGTTTCTCGGGCGGCGTCGAGGCCGTCGAGGACGGAGTGGAGGGCGGTGAGCATGGCTTTGCCGGCGTTGTCGCTGATGCCGAAGCCGCCCGCTTTGGCGGTGTCGACGAAGCGTTGTGCGCCTTGTTGGAACTGGCTTGTCTGCGCGGCCAGCCCTGATCCGATGGCCCGGGTGTCGCCCGTCATCGACTCTCCCCCTGTGTCACTCGCTGGCGGCCCGCCGGTACACACCGTACCGAACGGCGTGCGGGAGTGTCATAGGAATGGTGAGATTCGCCCTGGCCGGGTTGGTTCCCGCCGATGCCGTTATGAGGTCCACGCGCACACCGGCACCGATCTGACCTGGCTGATTGTCGGGGCTCACGCGCAGGGTTGCTGCTGTTGGTTGCTGTACTGGTCGGCGGCCTTGTCGGCCTGGCCCAGTTCGCGCGCGGTGTGGAAGACGGTGCCGCCTTGGCCCTGCCGGGCCCGTTCGAGTGCCTGTTCCCGGAGTTCGGCGTCGACGGTGCCCTCATATGTCCTGGTGCCCGGAGTCTGTCCCGACGCGTCACGCGGTGGCATAGTCATTCCCCCTTCGGGAGCCTCGGCTCGATCAACTCCGCGACCTTCCCCGCAAACTCACACGCCTTCGCCGTATCCGACCGCGCAACACTGTTCGCGTCCACGCGCGAGGATTCGCTTATCCTGATCGAGACCATGCAGCCACCTGCCCCGCTGTTTTCCTCCAGCCTGCGGCCCTGGTGGCTGGCGAGCGGGTGGTCAACGAGTGTTCCCTTGTCGATCACGATGTCCTGGAGTCCCTGCTCGGCGCGGATCGCGACGCTGAACACTCCCTGGCCGCGGACGGTCCACTGGCAGGCAGGTGCCGCGGTGTCGTCGCGGACTCCGGTCTGCGCGCCGAACAGACTCACCTCGGCCTCGGTCAGAAGCGTGCAGGGGTCGAGATTCTTGAGCGCGTTCCCGTCGGGGGGTTTCGTGCTGGTGCGGACCGGCGCCGAGACGGTCGGGGATGTTCTGTTGTCCATTGGCACGGCCTGGCCTGGTGTCTCCGAACACGACGAAATCAACCCGATGAGCAACATCGTGGTGGACGGCAGCAGAGTCCGGCGAATCGTCTGCTTGACGGTCACGGTGTCCTCGTCCTCACTGGTCTGCTCGGGTTATGCCCGCGGCGTTGTCGTCGTCGGTGTTGCGGTACTGGCGCATGGCTTCGGTGATGCCTGCTTCGATCTGGGTGAGGGAGTCGCGCAGTGCCAGCAGGCTGCTCCTGGCCGAGTTGTCGCCCGCGGCGACCTCCCTGTTGAACGCGATGATCACCTGTGCGTCCGGGCTGGTGCCGAGCATGGTGTCCTGTTTGATTCGCTCAAAACTTTCGCGGGCGGCGTCGAGGCCGTCGAGGACGGAGTGGACGGCGGCAAGCATGGCTTTGCCCGCGTTGTCGCTGATGCCGAAGCCGCCCGCAGTCGCGGAGTCGACGAAGCGTTGTGCGCCCTGTTGGAACTGGCTTATCTGCGCGGCCAGCCCTGATCCGACCGCCCCGGTGTCGCCCGTCATCGACTCTCCCCATGTCACTCGCCGACGTTCCGCACACGCACGGTACCAACGCGTGTGCGACGTGTCATAGGAACGGTGAACCTCGGCCCAGGCCGGTACCGCCACCGTTCATGCCGCGATTGACCGGTGAGCCCGGTCCGTCCCCGTGTCGGTGGTCGGCCGTAGGGTGGTGGATGTGGCCGACCCGTCCACCTACCGACCCTCTCCCGGCACCATCCCGGACGCGCCCGGCGTGTACAAGTTCCGTGATCCTGGTGGCCGGGTCATCTACGTCGGCAAGGCGAAAAGCCTGCGCGGCAGGCTGAACTCGTACTTCGCCGACGTCTCCTCCCTGCACCCGCGCACCCGCCAGATGGTGACCACGGCGGGCTCGGTCGAGTGGACCGTGGTGTCCACCGAGGTCGAGGCGCTGCAGCTCGAATACAACTGGATCAAGGAGTTCGACCCGCGGTTCAACGTCCGCTACCGCGACGACAAGTCCTACCCGGTGCTCGCCGTCACCCTCGACGACGAGTACCCGCGGCTGCACATCTACCGCGGCGCCCGCAAGAAGGGTGTGCGCTACTTCGGCCCGTACGCGCACGCGTGGGCGATCCGGGAGACGCTCGACCTGCTGCTGCGGGTGTTCCCGGCGCGCACGTGCTCGGCTGGGGTGTTCAAGCGGCACGGCCAGATCGGGCGCCCGTGCCTGCTCGGCTACATCGACAAGTGCTCCGCGCCGTGCGTGGCCAAGGTGAGCGCCGATGAGCACCGCGCGATCGTGTTGGACTTCTGCGACTTCCTCTCCGGCAAGACCGACGCGATGGTGCGCAGGCTGGAGAAGGAGATGGCCGCGGCCTCGGCCGAGTTGGAGTTCGAGCGGGCCGCCCGGCTGCGCGACGACGTCGGCGCGCTGCGGCGGGCGATGGAGAAGCAGGCCGTCGTCCTCGGTGATGGCACCGACGCCGATGTGGTGGCCTTCGCCTACGACGAACTGGAAGCGGCCGTGCAGGTCTTCCACGTGCGCGGCGGCCGGGTGCGTGGGCAGCGCGGCTGGGTGATCGACCGGCTGGAGGACGCCGACGAGCAGACCCCGGTGTCCGGGCTGGTCGACCGGTTCCTCAGCCAGTTCTACGGCGACCAGGTCGAGTTCGAGGACACCGCGGGCAGCGCGGTGCCGCGCGAGGTGCTGGTGCCCGAACTGCCCGAGGACGCCCCCGCGATCGCCGACTGGCTCACCGAGTTGCGCGGCTCCCGGGTGCAGTTGCGCATCCCGCAGCGCGGCGACAAGCGCGCGCTCATGGAGACGGTCGAGCGCAATGCCAAGGAGGCGTTCACGCAGCACAAGCTGCGCCGCGCGGGCGACCTGACGGCCCGGTCGGCGGCGTTGCAGGAGTTGCAGGACGCGCTCGGTCTCGACACCGCGCCGCTGCGGATCGAGTGTGTCGACATCAGCCACATCCAGGGCAGCGACGTGGTGGCCTCGCTGGTGGTGTTCGAGGACGGCCTGGCGCGCAAGTCGGAGTACCGGCGCTTCGCCATCCGGGAGGCGGCCACCGAGGGCGACGTGGCGGCCATCGCCGAGGTGGTGCGCCGCCGGTTCGCCAAGTACGCGGGGGAGTCCGGCGGGCAGGAGTCCACCCCGGGCATCGACCCGGACACCGGCAAGCCGCGCCGCTTCGCCTACCCGCCGAACCTGCTGGTGGTCGACGGCGCGGGCCCGCAGGCCGACGCCGCCGCCGACGTGCTCGCCGATCTCGGCGTCACCGACGTCGCGGTGGTCGGCCTGGCCAAGCGGCTGGAGGAGGTCTGGTTGCCCGCCGAGCCGGAGCCGTCGATCCTGCCGCGCACCAGCGAGGCGCTCTACCTGCTGCAGCGGGTGCGCGACGAGGCCCACCGCTTCGCCATCGCCTACCACCGGCAGAAGCGCTCCAAGCGGCTGACCGCGTCTGTCCTTGACGACATCCCTGGCCTCGGCCAGCACCGGAAAGCCGTGCTGATCAAGCATTTCGGCTCGCTCAAGCGACTGCGGGCGGCGAGCATCGAGGAGATCGGCGAAGTGCCCGGCATCGGCCGCGGCACCGCGCAGGTAGTGCACACGGCGCTGGCGGGCGACACCGCGGGCGCGGAGAAGGGCAAAGGGAACCAGTGAGCAGCGAACAGGGCGGCCCGGGTATCGAGGTCGCGGTGGTGACCGGACTCTCCGGCGCCGGGCGCAGTACGGCCGCCAAATGCCTGGAGGACCTCGGCTGGTTCGTGGTGGACAACCTGCCGCCGGAGCTGATCTCCACCATGGTCGAGCTCGGCTCGCAGGCGCGCGGCGCGATCACCAAGGTCGCGGTCGTGATGGACGTGCGCAGCCGGGCGTTCACCGAGGACCTGTCGGCGATCATCAAGGATCTCGACGCGCGCGGGTACAAGCCCCGGGTGCTGTTCCTGGAGGCCACCGACGACGTGCTGGTCCGCCGGTTCGAGGCGGTCCGCCGCGGCCACCCGCTGCAGGGCGGGGGCAGGCTCACCGAGGGCATCGGCGACGAACGCGCGCTGCTCATGCCGCTGCGCGAGGAGGCCGACCTCGTCCTGGACACCTCGACGCTGTCGGTGCACCAGCTCCGCGCGAAGATCGAGGACGCGTTCGGCACCGAGGCGGCCACCGCCACCCGGGTCACCGTGCTGTCCTTCGGCTACAAGTACGGCCTGCCGATGGACGCCGACCTGGTGATGGACGTGCGCTTCCTGCCCAACCCGTTCTGGATCCCCGAGCTCAAAGACCAGACCGGCCGCGACGTCGACGTGCGCAACTACGTGCTCAGCCAGGAGGGCGCGGACGAGTTCCTCGACCGCTACCACGAGCTGCTGCGCCTCATCGGCGCCGGATACCGCCGCGAGGGCAAGCGCTACCTGACCCTGGCGATCGGCTGCACGGGCGGCAAGCACCGCAGCGTCGCGATCTCCGAGGAACTGTCCCGCAGGCTGTCCGACGAGGACGGCATGGCGGTCAAGGTCGTGCACCGCGACCTGGGGCGCGAGTGACGGCTGCGGACGCCGACCGACCGCTGCGGGCCGTGGCCCTCGGCGGCGGCCGCGGCCTGCACGCCACGCTCAGCGCGCTGCGGCGGCTCACCGCCGACGTGACAGCCGTGGTCACCGTCGCCGACGACGGCGGCTCGTCGGGCAGGTTGCGCCGCGAACTCGGCCTGCTCCCGCCCGGCGACCTGCGCAAGGCGCTCACCGCGCTCGCCGGGTCGGACGAGTGGCCGACGGTGTTCGAGCACCGCTTCGGCGGCACGGGCGCGCTCGCGGGCCACGCCGTGGGCAACCTGGTGCTCGCCGGGCTCATCGAGGTGCTGGGCAACCCGGTGGCCGCGCTCGCCGAGGCCGCGCGGCTGCTCGGGGTCACCGGCCGGGTGCTGCCGATGTCCACCGAACCGCTCGACATCGAGGCCGACGTGACCGGCCTGGAGGAGGACCCGACCACGGTCCGCCGCATCCGCGGGCAGGTCGCGGTGGCCACCACGCCGGGCCGGGTGCGGCGCATCCGGCTGCACAGCGCGGTGCGCCGCGATGGCCCGCTGGTCGCGTGCCCGGAGGCCGTCGCCGCGGTGCGCGGGGCCGACGTGGTGCTGCTCGGCCCGGGGTCCTGGTTCACCAGCGTGCTGCCCCACCTGCTGGTGCCCGAGCTGCACGACGCGCTGGTGCAGTCGGCGGCCACCCGGGTCGTGGTGCTCAACCTTGTCCCCCAACCGGGTGAAACCGCCGGGTTCTCGCCGGAACGCCACCTCGACGTCCTGTGCGAACACGCGCCGCGGCTGCGGGTCGACGCCGTGATCGCCGACGCCGATTCGGTGCCCACGCCCGACCGGCTCCGCCAGGCGGCCCGGGTACTCGGCGCCGACCTGCGGCTCGACGACATCACCGCGGGCGGCCCGCGCGACCGGCACGACCCGGCGGCCCTCGCGGAGAGCCTGCGCCGGGCGATCGGTTCAGTTAGGGGCCGTTGAGCGCCCGACGCGGTCGAGGTGGGATCGTACGTCGGGGGGCCCGCTGCCGGGCCGGGAGAGGAGGACCCGTGGCGATGACCGCCGCCGTCAAGGACGAGCTGAGCAGGCTGGCCGTGACCAAGACCTGTTGTCGGCGCGCCGAAGTGTCCTCGCTGCTGCGGTTCGCAGGCGGGCTGCACATCGTGGCGGGTCGGGTCGTGGTCGAGGCCGAGCTGGACACCGGGTCGGCCGCGCGCAGGCTGCGCAAGGACATCCACGACCTCTACGGCCACCACGCCGAAGTGCTCGTGATGACCTCCGGCGGCCTGCGCAAGGGCACCCGCTACGTGGTCCGCGTGGTCAAGGACGGCGACGGCCTGGCCAGACAGACCGGCCTGCTCGACCTGCGCGGCAGGCCGGTGCGCGGCCTGCCCGCCCCCGTGGTCTCCGGCGGCGTCTGCGACGCGGAAGCCGCGTGGCGGGGCGCTTTCCTGGCCCACGGCTCGCTCACCGAACCGGGCCGGTCCTCGGCCCTGGAGATCACCTGTCCCGGCCCCGAGGCCGCCCTGGCGATCGTCGGCGCGGCCCGCCGGATGGGTATCCAGGCCAAGTCCCGCGAGGTCCGCGGCGCCGACCGGGTCGTGGTCCGCGACGGCGACGCCATCGGCGCCCTGCTCACCCGGCTCGGCGCCCACTCCAGCGTGCTGGCCTGGGAGGAGCGCCGGATGCGGCGCGAGGTCCGGGCCACCGCCAACCGCCTGGCCAACTTCGACGACGCCAACCTGCGCCGCTCGGCCCGCGCCGCCGTGGCCGCCGCCGCGCGCGTGCAGCGGGCGATGGAGATCCTCGGCCCGCAGGCCCCCGACCACCTCACGGCGGCCGGGGAGTTGCGGCTCAAGAACAAGCAGGCGTCGCTGGAGGAACTCGGCCAACTCTCCGAGCCGCCGATGACCAAGGACGCCGTCGCGGGCCGCATCCGCAGGCTGCTCGCCATGGCCGACAAGCGCGCCAAGGAACTCGGCCTGCCCGACACGGAGTCCGCGGTCACCGCGGACATGCTGGAAGCCGACGCCTGACCCACACCGCCTGACCACACCGGCGGCCGCACCACCGAATTCGGACTCGCGGATGTGACCTGCGTCGCATCATGTATCGGGGCCGCGGCCGCGCGCTCTTCTCCCTCGGGAGCGCGGGTGCTGCTTGGGGGAGGAGCATCCGCGGGGGGAAGCGCGGTGGAGTCCGCCCGGCGTGGGGGCAGGCGGACTCCACTGCGCTGTTTTGCGCTGTCAGGCGCACCTGTCCACACTCTGGCACGCCGCTCTGGCGATCACTCCCATGACCTGATTCGATACAGTGCGACCGCTGACCTCGTGACCTGCGGCTGGTTTCGCTGACGCTAGGGTCCGGGGTGACGCGGTGACTCCCCATCCCGCGGCAGGCGCACACACAAGGAGACGTACGGTGACGGTTCGCGTAGGTGTCAACGGTTTCGGTCGCATCGGTCGCAACTTCTGGCGGGCCGTGCAGGCCGGCGACCACGACATCGAGATCGTGGCCTTCAACGACCTCGGCGACGTGGCCACGATGGCCCACCTGCTCAAGTACGACAGCGTGCTGGGCCGCCTCCCGCAGGAGGTGACCGCGACCGCCGAGGGCATCCAGGTCGGCGACCAGACCATCAAGGCGCTCGCCGAGCGCGACCCGGGCAAGCTGCCCTGGAAGGACCTCGGCGTCGACGTGGTGATCGAGTCCACCGGGTTCTTCACCAACGCCGAGGACGCCCGCAGGCACGTCGACGAGGGCGGCGCCAAGAAGGTCATCATCTCCGCGCCCGCCAAGGGCGAGGACCTGACCATCGTGCTGGGCGCGAACGAGGACCGCTACGACGGCTCGCAGACCGTGATCTCCAACGCCTCCTGCACCACCAACTGCCTGGCGCCGCTGGCGAAGGTGCTGCACGACGCGTTCACCATCGAGCGCGGGCTGATGACCACGATCCACGCCTACACCCAGGACCAGAACCTGCAGGACGCCCCGCACAGCGACCTGCGCCGCGCCCGCGCCGCCGCGATCAACATCGTGCCCACCTCGACCGGCGCCGCGAAGGCCATCGGCCTCGTGCTGCCCGAACTGAACGGCAAGCTCGACGGTTACGCGCTGCGCGTGCCGGTGCCGACCGGCTCGGCCACCGACCTCACCGTCACCCTGGGCCGCGAGGCGTCCCTCGACGAGGTCAACGCCGCCTACCGCGCGGCCGCCGATGGCCCGCTCGCGGGCATCCTGCGCTACAGCGACGCGCCGATCGTGTCCAGCGACATCGTCACCGACCCGGCGTCCTGCGTCTACGACGCGCCGCTGACCAAGGTCAACGGCAACCAGGTCAAGGTTGTCGGCTGGTACGACAACGAATGGGGCTACTCCAACCGCCTCGCCGACCTGACCGCGCTCGTCGCCGCCAAGCTCTGAGGACTCCTGTGAACACCCTGGACGACCTGTTCGCCGAAGGGGTCGCCGGTCGGCCCGTCCTCGTGCGCGCCGACCTCAACGTCCCGCTCGACGGCGACACCATCACCGACGACGGCCGCATCCGCGCGTCCTTGCCGACCATCGCCAGGCTCGCCGCGGCGGGCGCGCAAGTCGTGGTCGCGGCCCACCTGGGCAGGCCCAAAGGCGTGCCGGACCCGTCGCTGTCCCTGGCCCCGGTGGCCGCGCGGCTCGGCGAGCTGCTCGGCGCCGAGGTCGCGCTCGCGGCCGACGTGGTCGGCCCGTCCGCCAAGTCCACTGTGGACGGACTGGTCGACGGCGCCGTCGCGATGCTGGAGAACGTGCGCTTCGACGAGCGCGAGACGCACAAGGTCACCGCCGCGCGGGGCATGATGGCGCTGGAGATCGCCCAGTTCATGGGGCCGGAGGGTGCGTTCGTCTCCGACGGTTTCGGTGTGGTGCACCGGAAGCAGGCGTCGGTGGTCGAGATCGCGAAGGAACTCCCGGCGTACGCGGGCGACCTGGTGCTCGCCGAGCTCGCGGTGCTGCGGCGGCTCACGGGCGAACCCCCGCGGCCCTACGTGGTGGCACTGGGCGGCTCGAAGGTCTCCGACAAGCTCGCGGTGATCGAGTCCCTGCTGCCCAAGGTCGACGCGATCCTGGTCGGCGGCGCGATGTGCTTCACCTTCCTGGCCGCCGAGGGCCTCGGCATCGGCGACTCGCTGCTGGAGGCCGACATGATCGACACGTGCAAGCGGCTGCTGGCCGAGCACGCGGACAAGATCATGCTCCCGGCCGACGTGGTCATCGCCGACGAGTTCTCCGCCGACGCCAACACCCACACGGTGCTGGTGGCGCAGATCCGCGAACACTGGAAGGGCCTGGACATCGGCCCGATCACCGTCGAGCGCTACAGCGACGTGCTGCGCGGGGCGGGCACGGTCTTCTGGAACGGCCCGATGGGCGTGTTCGAGCTGGCCCCCTTTGCCGAAGGGACAAGGGGTATCGCGCAGTCCATTGTGGATTCCGAGGCGTTCAGCGTGGTCGGCGGCGGCGACTCGGCGGCGGCCGTGCGGCTGCTCGGGCTGCCCGAGGATGGGTTCTCGCACATCTCCACCGGCGGCGGCGCGTCGCTGGAATACCTGGAGGGCAAGGACCTCCCCGGCATCGCGGTGTTGGACCACTGATGGCGCGCAAAGTTCTCATCGCGGGCAACTGGAAGATGAACCTCAACCACCTGGAGGCCATCGCCCTGGTGCAGAAGATCGCCTTCGCGCTGCCGGAGAAGTACTACGCGAAGGTGGAGGTGGCCGTGCTGCCGCCGTTCACCGACATCCGGTCGATCCAGACCATGGTCGACGGCGACAGACTCCTGCTCCGCTACGGCGCGCAGGACGTGTCCCGGTACGACTCGGGCGCCTACACCGGCGAGGTGTCCGGTCTGATGCTCGCCAAGCTCGGCTGCAGCTATGTCACCGTCGGCCACTCCGAGCGCCGCGAGTACCACGCGGAGACCGACGAGCTGGTCAACGCCAAGGGCAAGGCCGCGCTCAAGCACGGCATCACGCCGATCCTGTGCCTCGGCGAGCGGATCGAGGTCCGCGAGGCGGGTACGCACGTCGAGCACTGCACCGCGCAGCTCGCCGCCGGGCTCAAGGGCCTCAAGGCCGAGCAGGTCGCGAAGGTGGTCGTCGCCTACGAGCCGGTCTGGGCGATCGGCACCGGCCGGGTCGCCACTCCCGCGGACGCCCAGCAGGTGTGCGGGGCGCTGCGCGCGCACCTCGCCGAGAAGTACGGGGACGAGGTCGCGGGCACGGTCCGGGTGCTCTACGGCGGTTCGGTGAAGTCCGGCAGCATCGGCGAGCTGGTCGCGCAGGACGACGTCGACGGCGCCCTCGTCGGCGGCGCGAGCCTGCAGGCCGACGAGTTCACCAAGCTCTGCGCGCTGGCCGCGGGCGGCCCGCTGCCGTAGCTGATCTGTCCCGGAATTGGTTCGAACCACCAGGTCGACAGCGGTGCCGCGGAAGATCGTTCCGCGGCCCGCTGTCGATCACCCCGACCGGCGTTGGCGCAGGTGGCCATGCATGTGCACGTGCAGATGCGGGACCGTGGGAACTCTGGTAAGCGAGCGGACGCGCGCAACCCGGGGCGGTGGTCGAACCTGGGCGCGGCACCGGGTAGCCTGTGGCTTCCATCGTTCGACAATGAGGATGACATGAACGTCGTTCTGACCCTGCAGATCACGCTGATCGTCACCAGTCTTCTGCTGATCCTGCTGGTGCTGCTGCACCGCGGCCGCGGCGGCGGTCTGTCCTCCCTGTTCGGCGGCGGGATGCAGTCCAGCCTGTCGGGGTCCAGCGTCGTCGAGAAGAACCTCGACCGGGCGACCCTGTTCATCGGCGCGATCTGGATCATCTGCGTCGTCGGGCTCGGCCTGCTGGTCAAGGTCGTCTGACCCGGCGTCCGCCGACGATGGCTTCGAACAAGGTGGCACGGCCCGAGCGCGGCGTCGTGTCGAACCACGTGGTGGGGGTGTGAACTTCGATGGCCGGTGGTAACGCGATCCGAGGTACCCGGGTCGGTGCTGGTCCCATGGGTGAGTCCGAGCGCGGCGAGTCCGCGCCCCGGCAGCGGGTGTCGTACTGGTGCGCGAACGGGCACGAGTCCCGGCCCTCGTTCGCCCTGGAAGCGGAGAAGCCGGAGTCGTGGGACTGCCCTCGCTGCGGCCTGCCCGCCGGGCTGGACGAACAAGCCCCCCCGAAGGCGCCGCGCAACGAGCCGTACAAGACGCACTTGGCCTACGTCAAGGAACGCCGCTCCGACGCCGACGGCGAGGCCATCTTGGCCGAAGCGCTGGCCAAACTCCGCGCCCGCCGCGAAGGCTGACCTGGCCGCACCCTGCCTATGGCGCGAGTCTGTGGCGGGGAGGCCGGTTGCCATCCCTGACGACCAGGCTGACCGTGCGCCAGCGTGGCCGCCGACCTGACAGTCGCCCCACCGCCGGTGACCGCACTTTGTCCACATCCCGCGCAGCCATCCACAGCTTTCGCGCCACCACCCCCCACCTGCCCCACCACCGATAGACTGGAGCAGGGCAGGCCCCCAGGGTGGGTGGGGCTGTGTGTGGGGGCGGTTTTGGGGTTGGAAAGGTCGTGTCGGCCGCTCGGTTGTCCAGATCCAGCAGTTCGGGCATGCCCGAGGGCAGTGCTGGTGGTCGGTTGCTGTGCGGAATCAGCCGGCATCGAATACGACGTAGCGAGACCCGGCCGAGTGTGTAGTCGCGCTCGGCCGGATGTGGTCTCAGCCTGCCAGCGGGTAGCGGGCGCGGACCTGGAAGCCGCCCTCGGCGGTCGGGCCCGCGTCGAAGCTGCCGCCCAGTAGGCCTGCTCGTTCTCGCAGGCCCAGCAGTCCGTGTCCGCCGGAGGGCAGCAGCGGCGGCCGGGTGCGCGGCCGTTCGTTGCGCACCTCGACCAGCAGGGTCTCCCCATCCGCCCGCACCCGTACCGACGTGCGGGATCCCGCCGCGTGTTTGCGGACGTTGGTCAATGCCTCCTGCACCGTTCGATAGGCCGCGCGCGAGACGGGGGCGGGGAGGAGTTCGGGGGCGGCGTCCATGGCGAGCGCGACGGAGAAGCCGCTGCTCCGCATGAGGTCGGCGATCTCGTCGAGGCCCGGCTGGGTGTCATCGTCGCCCCCGGAGCGGAGGACGCCGACGAGTTCGCGCAGCTCCTCCAGGGTGCGGGTGCTGAGCGCGCGGATGGTCTCGGCGGCCTCGCGGGACTCGTCGTCCTTGGCGCCCACTTGCAGCGCGCCCGCCTGCATCGCGATCAGCGTGACCTGGTGGGACACCACGTCGTGCATTTCGCGGGCGAGTTTGGCGCGTTCGGCGGACCGCACGGTCTGCGCGTAGAGGCGCTTCTCCCGCTCACGGCTGCGCGCCAGCTCCCGGATGCGGGTGGACAGCTCCTGGCGGACTGTGATCAGCATGCCGATGGCCACCGGCATACCGGCCACCAGGACGCCGTAGAGCACGTCGAGAAAGTGTTGGCGCCAGGTGAGTGCCAGGAACTCCGACCACGGCCACAGCACGAACCGGCTCAGCCCGACCAGCACCGCGCCGACGATCGTGCGCCAGCCGAGCAGGTGGCGTTTCGCGAGCGTGCCGAGCGCGATCATCGCGGCGAGCTGCGCCCAGCCCGCGAAGAAGCCGGGGATGGTGAGCAGGACCGCGACGAACGGGACGTGTCGGCGCAGCAGCATGGCCGGGACCGCGAGCCAGGACAGCCAGATCGAGTAGGTAGGCGCCCCCTCGGGGACCACCAGCCAGACGTCGAGGGCGGCGACGAGTACGGCGGCGACGTCGGAGAACACCGCGCTGACGCGCCGGTTCGCGCGGAGTGCGGCCAGCCACGCGGGTAGCCGCAGGCGCGACAGCCGGAAAGCGGGGTCCGCGGACACCGCGCCCTCGGGGACAACCGTCTGTGCGACCAGGGCACTTCCTCCGCTCTCGTCCTCGCTCACCGGGTGTTCGTGCTGTTCAGACTGATCGTGGGCGCCCGCTCGCGGCCAGGGCACATCCTCCCGGGTTGTAGCATTCTTGCGGTCCGGGGCCTGGTGGCGGGGTCGCTGTGGCATGGATCGCCCTTCCCTGCGGCGACGTGCCGCACGTGCTCGTCACCAGATAAGACAGCCAACCTGGCCCGAGGGACGGCGGGTTACCAAATACTGTGCGGGAGCAAATCGCCAGTTGCCGGTTGGTCGAAAGGGGAGGGTGGCGGTGCGCACACTGATCATCGACAACCACGACTCCTTCACCTACAACCTGTACCAGGCGTTCGCCGCGATCGACGGGACGCGGCCGACCGTGGTGCGCAACGACGAGGACTGGGACCTCGGCGGGCTGGTCGAGTTCGACAGTGTGGTGATCTCGCCGGGACCGGGGCACCCGGCCGTGCACCGCGACTTCGGCCTCAGCCGCGCCGTGCTCGCCGCCGTCCGGCAGCCGCTGCTCGGCGTGTGTCTCGGCCACCAGGGGCTCTGCCTGCTCGCGGGCGCCCGGGTGGCGCACGCGCCACGGGTGCGGCACGGTCTGCTGTCCGCGGTCCAGCACGACGGCCGCGACCTGTTCGCCGGACTGCCCTCGCCGCTGCGGGTGGTGCGCTACCACTCGCTCGCCGTCGAGGATTTGCCCGCCGAGCTGGTGGCCACCGCGTGGAGTGACGACGGGGTGTTGATGGGCGTGCGCCACCGCACGCGGCCCGCGTGGGGAGTGCAGTTCCACCCGGAGTCGGTGTGCACCGAGCACGGTGCCGACCTGCTGGCCAACTTCGCCGGGCTGGCCCGGCGCTGGCGCGACGACCACCCGAGGGAGACCGTGGTGGCCGCCGCGGTGCCCCGGCCCGCGGCGCCGCCCGAGCCGGACGCGCGGGTCCTGGTCGGACGGCTGACCGTCGCGGTCACGGCCGAGGAGGTCTTCGACGCGTTCTACCGGGACTCGGCGCACGCGTTCTGGCTGGACAGCGCCGCGGGCGGCCGGTTCTCCTTCCTCGGCGACGCGAGCGGCCCGCAGGCCAGGGTCGCCACCGCCGACGTGTGGACCGGGCAGGTCACCGTCACCTCGGCCCACGGCACGGCGGTGGTCGAGGAGGAATTCCTGGCCTGGCTCGACGCCGACCTCGCGGCCCGCCGGGTCGAGGTGCCCGAGCTGCCGTTCGACTTCGCCCTCGGCTGGGTCGGCTACCTCGGCTACGAACTCAAGGCCGAGTGCGGCGGCGCCCGCGCCCACCACGCGCCCGACCCGGACGCCCAGCTCGTCTTCGCCGACCGCGCGCTCGCGTTCGACCACGCGACCGGCGAGGTCTACCTGCTGGCGTTCGCGGGCGACGACGAGTGGCTGGCCGCCACCGCCGCGCGGCTCGCCGCGCTGGCCCGCGCGTCCGCGCCGACGGCGCCCGTGGTCACCGGGGTGGCCGCGGGCCCGCTGACCCCGCGGCACGACCGCGCCGCCTACCTGGCCATGGTCGGCGAATGCCAGTCCGCGATCGATGACGGCGAGACCTACGAGGTCTGCCTGACCAACCTGCTCACCGCGCCCGCCGTCGTGGACACCTGGCAGGCATACCGCCACCTGCGCCGGACCAGCCCGGCCCCGTTCGGCGCGCTGCTGCGCTTCGGCGACCTCGCGGTGCTCAGCACGTCCCCCGAGCGGTTCCTGTCGGTCTCGGCGACCGGCGCGGTCGAGTCCCGGCCGATCAAGGGCACCCGCCCGCGCGGCCGCACCCCCGCCGAGGACGACGCGCTGCGCCGCGACCTCGCGGGAGACGAGAAGGACCGCGCCGAGAACCTGATGATCGTCGACCTGGTGCGCAACGACCTGGGCGTCTACGCCGAGATCGGCTCCGTGCACGTGCCGGGCCTGTTCGAGGTGGAGACCTATGCGACCGTGCACCAGCTCGTGAGCACGGTGCGCGCCCAGCTCGCCGAGGGTGTCTCGGCCGTCCGCTGCGTTCGCGCCGCGTTCCCCGGCGGGTCGATGACCGGCGCGCCCAAGGTTCGCACCATGGAGATCATCGACCGGCTGGAGCGCGGCCCGCGCGGGGTCTACTCCGGCGCGCTCGGCTACTTCTCGCTGACCGGCGCGGCCGACCTGAGCATCGTGATCCGCACCCTGGTGGTGCGGCCGGGGCAGGCGGGCTTCGGTGTGGGCGGCGCGATCATCGCGCTGTCCGACCCGGCGGGGGAGTACGAGGAGACCGCGGTCAAGGCCACCACCATGCTCGATCTGCTCGGCGCGGAGTTCCCCGGCCGGGTGCCCGCGACCGATAGCCGCCGGTAGTTCACCCGGAGGCCACGGGCCGTCCCCTTGGGGTTGCCACCATCGCGGCTATGACCCCTTCCCTGTCCTCCCGGCTGGGCGCGGCGGCCGTCGCCGCGCTCGCCTGCCTCACCGCCGTGCCGTTGGCGGCCGCCGATTCGGCTGTTCACCGCCCGCACCGCTCGTTCGATCTCCAGGCCCACCGCGGCGGCCTCGGCCTGCGCGTGGAGAGCACGCTCAGCTCGTTCGGCAACGCCCTGCGGCTCGGCGTGACCACGCTGGAACTGGACGTCCAGATCACCGAGGACGGCCAGGCCATGGTCACCCACGACCGCAAGGTCGACGCCCGCAAGTGCGTCGACACCGCCCCGGCCACCGCGGGCGACCCCGAGTTCCCCTACGTCGGCAAGTTCGTGCACACCCTGTCGTTCGCGCAGGTCCGCACGCTCGACTGCGGCTCCACCCGGCTCGCCGACCGCCCGGGTCAGGAGTTGGCCCCGGGCGCGAAGATGCCGCTGCTGCGCGAGGTCTTCGCGCTCGCCCAGCGCTACCGCGCCGACGACATCCGGTTCAACATCGAGACCAAGGTCGAGGCGGGCGCCCCGCACGAGACCGCGCCGCGCGAGCAGTTCGTCCAGGTCACCGCGCGCGAGATCGAGGCGGCGGGAGTCGCGCGCCAGGTGAGCATCCAGAGCTTCGACTGGGGTGCGCTGATCCTGATGGGCCAGGTCGCGCCTCGGCTGCCGCTGGTCGCCCTGACCAACTTCGACTTCCTGCAGACCGGGCAGCCCGGCGCGTCGCCGTGGCTCGGTGGCCTCGACATCGACACCTTCGGCGGCGACCCGATCGCCGCGATCAAGACCTTCCGCGCCACCGCGTTCTCCCCGGTGCACGGCTTCCCGCAGGGCGGCTCGGTCCTCGACCCCGGCTACCGCCCGTACGTCACAGCGGACATGGTCCGGCACGCGCACCGCAACGGGATCACGGTGATCCCGTGGACGGTCAACGACGTGCCCACGATGGCAAAGCTCATCGACGACGGCGTGGACGGCCTCATCACCGACTACCCCGACCGGCTGCGCGGCCTGCTCGCCGAGCGCGGCCACCGCCTCCCGCGCGGCTACGCCTCGCCGTTCGACATCCAGGGTCACCGCGGCGCCCGGGCCGTGCGCCCGGAGAACACCCTTGCGGCCTTCCGTTACGCGCTGGCCGATCCCGATGTGTCCACTGTGGAGCTGGACACGGGGATCAGCCAGGACGGCCAGGTCGTGGTCCTGCACGACCGCACCGTCAACGGCTCGCACTGCGTCGACACCGCCCCGGTCGCGGCGGGCGACCCGGAGTTCCCGTATGTCGGCAAGCGGGTCCGCGACCTGACCCTGGCCCAGCTCAAGACCCTCGACTGCGGCTCGAAGACGCTGCCGGAGTTCCCCGCGCAGCGGCCCGCGCCCGGCGAGCGCGTCCCGACCCTGGCCGAGGTCTTCGCCGCCGTGCGGGCGAGCGGCCGCGCGGACGTCCGGCTCAACATCGAGACCAAGATCAGCCCGGTCGCCGACGACACGGCGCCGTACGACGTGTTCACCCGCAAGGTGGTCGGCGAGATCGGCCGCGCCGGCTTCGCCCGCCGCGCCACGCTGCAGTCGTTCGACTGGCGCACGATCATGCTGTCCCGGCGGCTGGACCCGCGGATCGAGACGGTCGCGCTGGTCTGGCAGTACGGCCCGGCGGAATGCGCCACCCTCGCCGACGAGTGCTCACTCCAGGCCGTCTACGGCGACCCGAGCGTCCGCAGCCCGTGGACCGGCGGCCTCGACTGGTGGAAGCATCGTGATCTCGCCAAGCTGGTCCGCCAGTCCGGCGCGACCACGGTGTCGTCCAACTGGCAGGTGCACGACCCGGCCCAGGGCACGGTCACCTCGCCGGACTGGTACCTGCGGCAGAGCCCGGCGTACTTCCACGGACCGGAGGTGCCCGCGTTGCGGCGCAAGGGACTCAAGGTCGTCCCGTACACGGTCAACGACGAGCCGACCATGCAGCGGGTCATCGACCTCGGCGTCGACGGCGTCATCTCCGACGACCCCGACCTGCTGATCCGGGTGGCCAAGCGCAACGGCCTCCGCTAGGTCCACGCCCACCCGCTGAGGGCTACGGGAGGCCGCCCGCGATCTTGGTCGCCGCCGCCTTGTCCAGCAGCCACAGGGTCCGGCGCCGCCCGCGGGCGCCCGCCGCGGGCACTTGGACCTCGCCCGCGCCGGACAGGGCCATCGCGACCGCCGCGGCCTTGTTCTCGCCCGCGGTCAGCAGCCAGATCTCGGTGGCCTGGCGCGCGGCGGCCAGGGTCAGGGTGATCCGGGTCGGCGGGGGTTTGGGGCAGTTGCGGACGGCCACGACCGTGCGGTCGGTCTCGTAGGCCGCGGGCGAGGTGGGGAACACCGACAGGGTGTGCCCCTCCTCGCCGACCCCGAGCAGGCAGACGTCGAAGCCGGGGACGTCGCCGTGGTCCTCGGGCCGGGCGGCGCGGTCGAGCAGGTCGGCGTACGCCACGGCGGCGGCGTCCGGGTCGTTGCCGAACGGGCCGTCGGACGCGGCCATCGGGTGCACGCGGTCCGGGTCGACGTGCACGTGGTCGAGCAGCGCCGCGCGCGCCTGGGTCTCGTTGCGGTCCGGGTGCCCGGACGGCAGGAACCGTTCGTCGCCCCAGTAGAGGTCCACGTGCGACCAGTCGACGGCGTCGCGGGCCTGGGCGGTGCGCAGGTGCTCCAGCACCGCGATGCCGGTGCGTCCGCCGGTGAGCACGAGCGAGGCCGATCCGCTGGCCGCCTGCGCGTCGACGAGCCGGGTGACCAGGCGGGCGGCGGTGGCCGCGGCCAGCAGGTCGGCGTTGGGGTAGACGACGACCTGTGGCCGGGTCACGACGCTTCCTTCGCCTCGGTCTTGGCCTTGGCCGACCGCGCCGGGCCGGGCTTGGCCGCCGCGACGGCCTTCGCCTCCGCCGCGGACGGCTTCGGCGGGTCGGCCGCGGGCTGCTTCGGCTTCGGCACCGCGGCGGGCGTCCGGCCGCGGGTGATCTTGGGCAGGCCCTTGAGGGTGGCCTCGTAGATCTCGTCCGGGTCGAGCCTGCGCAGTTCCTCGGACAGGCAGTCGCGCACCTCCCTGCGCTGCAGCGCGACCCGCCGTGACGGCTGTCCCGGCTGGTTGAGCGTGCCGACCTTGCCGTCGGGCCGCTGGAGCTGCACCGGGCCGGAGCGGCGCTCCAGTTCCACCGCCACGATGCCCACGCCCTCGGTGGCCTTCACCCGCTTCACCGGTACCCGCAGCCGCACCGCGAGCCAGGCCGCCAGCAGGTCGGTCGACGGGGAGTCGGCCTCGCCGGTCACCGTCGCCGCGGTGACCTTCTCGTGCGGCGGCAGGTCCAGCGCCGCCGCGAGCACCGCGCGCCACAGCGTCAGCCTGGTCCACGCCAGGTCGGTGTCGCCCTCGGCGTAGTGCTTCTGCCGGATGTCCAGCGCCTTGATCGGGTTGCGGTCGGCCGCGGAGTCGGTGATCCGGCGCTGCGCGAGTTGCCCGATCGGGTCGTCCGCGGGGCGCGCGGGTGCCTGGAACGGCCACCACGCCACGACCGGCGCGTCCGGCAGCAGCAGCGGGATCACGCAGCTCGCGCCCTGGTCGGCGAGCGCGCCGTAGAGCCGCAGCACGACCACCTCGCTGGCGCCCGCGTCGCCGCCGACGCGGATCTGCGCGTCGAGCCGGGCCGCCGCCTTGCGCGCGCCGCGGGCCACCACGATCACCCGGCACGGGTGCTCGCGGCTGGCCTCGTTGGCCGCGTCGATGGCGTCCTCGGTCTTCTCGCCGTCATCGGTGACGATCACCAGGGTCAGCACCCGGCCGAGCGTGGTCGCCCCGCCCTGCTCGCGCATCTGCACGAGCTTGGTGTTGACCTGCGCGGTGGTGGTCGAGGGCAGGTCGATGATCACGGTCGCCTCCAGAGCCTGCCGGTGCGGGACATCATCTTGGCCGCGGAGTCCGGTCCCCAGGTGCCCGCGGGGTAGCCCTCCGGCTTGCCCGCGGTCTTCCAGTACTTCAGCACCGGCTCCAGGATCTCCCAGGACAGCTCGACCTCCTGGTTGACCGGGAACAGCGACGGCTCGCCGAGCAGCACGTCCAGGATCAGCCGCTCGTAGGCCTCGGGCGAGGACTCGGTGAACGCGTGGCCGTAGCTGAAGTCCATCGACACGTCGCGCACCTCCATCGCGTTGCCCGGCACCTTCGAGCCGAACCGCATGGTCACGCCCTCGTCCGGCTGCACCCGCACCACCAGGGCGTTCTGCCCCAGCTCCTCGGTGGAGGTCTCGTCGAAGGGCAGGTGCGGCGCGCGCTTGAACACGACCGCGATCTCGGTGACCCGGCGCCCCAGTCGTTTGCCGGTGCGCCGGTAGAACGGCACGCCCGCCCAGCGCCGGGTGTTCACCTCCAGGGTGATCGCGGCGAAGGTCTCGGTGGTGGAGTTCTTCGCGAAGCCTTCTTCCTCCAGCAGCCCGAGCACCTTCTGCCCGCCCTGCCAGCCGCCCGTGTACTGCCCGCGTGCGGTGGTCTCGGCGAACGGCCCGACGGCCTTGGTCGCCTCCAGCACCTTGGTCTTCTCGGTGCGCAGAGCCTTGGGGCGGAAGGAGACCGGCTCCTCCATCGCGGTCAGCGCGAGGAGTTGGAGCAGGTGGTTCTGGATCACGTCACGGGCGGCGCCGATGCCGTCGTAGTAGCCTGCGCGGCCGCCGAGGCCGATGTCCTCGGCCATGGTGATCTGCACGTGGTCGACGTAGTTGGCGTTCCAGATCGGCTCGAAGAGCTGGTTGGCGAAGCGCAGCGCCAGCAGGTTCTGCACCGTCTCCTTGCCGAGGTAGTGGTCGATGCGGAAGACCGCGTCCTCGGGGAAGACCTCGTTGAGCACCTTGTTGAGCTGCTTGGCGCTGGTCAGGTCGTGCCCGAACGGCTTCTCGATCACCACCCGCCGCCAGTGCTCCGGCGAGGTCGGGGAGGCCAGTCCGCTGCGCGCGAGCTGCTTGGTGACCACCGGGAACGCCCCCGGCGGGATCGACAGGTAGAAGGCGTGGTTGCCGCCCGTGCCGCGGACCCGGTCCAGGTCGGCCACGGTGGTGGCCAGGTTGTCGAACGCCGCGTCGTCGTCGAAGGTGCCCTGCACGAAGCGGAAGCCCTCGGCCAGCCGGTCCCAGACCGCCTCGCGGAACGGGGTGCGCGCGTGCTGCTTGACCGCCTCGTACACGACCTGGCCGAAGTCCTGGTCGGCCCAGTCGCGGCGGGCGAAGCCGACCAGGGAGAAGCCGGGCGGCAGCAGGCCGCGGCTGGCCAGGTCGTAGATGGCGGGCATGAGCTTCTTGCGCGACAGGTCGCCCGTGACGCCGAAGATCACCAGCCCGCAGGGTCCCGCGATGCGCGGCAGCCGCTTGTCCCGCTCGTCGCGCAGCGGGTTCGCCCAGGTTCGGGTCATCGCCCCACCTCCGTGAGGGTCGCGACCAGGTGCGCGAGGCCCGCGGCCCGGTCGGTGAAGTGCAGCCGCAGCACGGGCCTGCCGTGCTCGGCGAGCACCTGGCCGTCGCCGAGCGCCTGCGCGTGCTGCAGGACGCCGAGGGTGTACGGGCGCTCGGGCACCGCCAAGTCGGCCTCGACCGCGCCCGTGAGCTGTAGGAACACCCCGTTCTGGTGGCCGCCCTTGTGGTACTGGCCGGTGGAGTGCAGGAACCGCGGTCCCCACCCGAACGTGGTCTGCAGCCCGCCGCGCCGAGCCAGTTCGCCGCGCAGCACGATCGCCGACGCGTCGTCGAGCCGGTCGAGGTACGCCTGCACCGACAGGTAACCGGCCTCCGGTGCCGCGCCCAGCAGCGCGTGCAGGGCCGCGACGAGGGTGTCGGTGCCCTCGGGCAGCAGCCCCGCCGACGCGTACACCTCGATCGGACCGTCCACAAACGACGGTGCGGTGTCGGCACGGTCGCCCGCGGCGTCCAGCAGCGCGCGCGCCGCCTTCTTCGCGGCCTCGACGTCGGGCTGGTCGAACGGGTTGATGCCGAGCAGCCTGCCCGCGACCGCCGTGGCGTACTCCCAGAGCAGCATCAGCCCGCCGAGGCTGCCCGCCGTGCCGAGCACCGCCGCGCCCTCCGGCGCGCCGATCGCGACCGCCGTGGCGTCGTCGCCCGCGTCGGCGAACCCGGGGGCGTCAGGGCTCTCCACGACCACCGGCAGCAGGCCGGTGCCGTTCTTGCCGGTCGACTCGGCGACGAGCTGCTCGGCCCAGTCGCCGAAGCCCACGATGCCCGAGCCGGTGTCGGCCAGCACGACCTTCTCCGCGCCCCGCGCGTGCGCCGCGCACAGGGCGGCGGCCAGCACCAGCGCCGGGTTGTCCGCGGTGTCGGCCGAGAGTCGCGGCGCCGCGGCGGCGGCCTCGTCCAGCAGCGCGGCCACGTCGGCCCCGGCCAGCCCGGCGGGCACGAGACCGAACGCCGTCAGCGCCGAGTAGCGCCCGCCGACGTTCGGGTCGGCCTGGAAGACCCGCCGGTAGCCCGCGTCGGTCGACGCCTTCGCCAGCGGCGAGCCCGGATCGGTGACCACGACGATCCGACCGGCCGCGTCGATCCCCTTGGCGGCGAAGGCCGCCTCGAAAATCCGCCGGTGGCTGTCGGTCTCCACGGTGGAGCCCGACTTCGAGGACACCACCAGCACCGTGCGCGCCAGGTCGCCCGCCAGCGCGTCGGCGACCTGGCCCGGGTCGGTCGTGTCGAGCACCGTCAGCGGCACCCCGGCCGTGCTGGTGATCACCTCGGGCGCCAGCGACGACCCGCCCATGCCCGCGAGCACGATCCGGTCCACGCCCTCGGCGTGCAGTTCCGCGCGCAGGGCGGCGATCTCGGCGACCAGCGGGCGCGAGGTCTCGTGCAGCGCGGTCCACGCCAGTCGGACGGCCGACTCGGACTCCGCGTCCGGGCCCCACAGTGTGGGGTCCTGCGCGGCGAGCTTGGACGCCACCTGGTCGGCGGCCAACTGCCCGACGAGCGGAGCGGCCTCCTCGGTGAGCCGCTGATCGACAATGGTTACTGCGACTTCTCCGGGGTGCTCAGCCATCGGCGGCGTCAGCCTCTCGTCGGGTGCCGGTCCTACTTCGCGCTGTCCAACTGACCTTGGACCGTCTCCAGCAGCTCGGTCCAGGACTTCTCGAACTTCTCCACGCCCTCGGTCTCCAGGACGCGGTTGACGTCATCGATGTCGACCCCGGCCGCGGCGAGCCGGTCGAAGACCTCCTGGGCCCGCGACCCGGTGCCGGTGACCGTGTCGCCGGTGATCTTGCCGTGCTCGGCCACCGCGTGCATGGTCTTCTCGGGCATCGTGTTCACCGTGTCGGCGACAACCAGCTCGTCGACGTAGAGGGTGTCCGGGTAGTCGGGGTTCTTCACCCCGGTGGACGCCCACAGCGGCCGCTGCGGCCGGGCGCCCGCGGCGGCCAGCGCGTCCCACCGGGGACCGGTGAACCTCTCCTGGAACGCCGCGTACGCCAGCCGCGCGTTCGCCACGGCCGCCTTGCCGCGCAACGCTTTCGCCTCGTCGGTGCCGATCGCGTCGAGCCGCTTGTCGACCTCGGTGTCCACTCGGGACACGAAGAACGAGGCCACCGACTCGATCGACTTCAGCTCGTGCCCGTTCGCCTTCGCCTGCTCCAGGCCGGTCAGGTAGGCGTCCATGACGGCTCGGTAGCGGTCGACCGAGAAGATCAGCGTCACGTTGACGCTGACGCCCTCGGCGAGCGTGCGGGTGATCGCGGGCAGCCCCTCGACCGTGGCCGGGATCTTGACCAGCAGGTTCGGCCGGTCGACGGTCTTCCACAGGTCCAGCGCCTCGGCGGCGGTGGCGTCGGTGTCGGCGGCCAGCCGCGGGTCGACCTCGATCGACACCCGGCCGTCGACGCCGTCCGTGCGCTGCCAGACGTCGCGGAACAGGTCGCAGGCGTTGCGGACGTCGGTGGTGGTCAGCTCGCGGACGGCCGCCTCCAGCGACGCCCCCCGCGCGGCGAGTTCGCGCACCTGCCCGTCGTACGCCTCGCCGTCGGACAGTGCCCCGGCGAAGATCGTCGGGTTGGTGGTCACGCCGACCACGTGCTTGTCGCGGATCAGCTCCGCGAGGCTGCCCGAGGTCAGGCGCTCGCGGGACAGGTCGTCCAGCCAGATCGAGACTCCGGCGTCGGAGAGGGTCTTGAGGATGTCGGTCACTGCTGGTCTCCAGTCGTCTCGATGGAGCGGCGCGCCGCGGCGACGACGGCCTCGGTGGTGAAGCCGAACTCGCGGAACAGGGTCTGGTGGTCGGCCGACGCGCCGAAGCGCTCGATGGACACGACCTCGCCCGCGTCGCCGACGTAGCGGTGCCACGGCTGGGCGATCCCGGCCTCCACGGCCACTCGCGCTCTGACCGACGGCGGGATGACGGAGTCGCGATAGGACTTGTCCTGCGCGTCGAACCACTCGATCGAGGGCATCGAGACCACTCGGGTGGGTACGCCGTCGGCCTCCAGCACGTCCCGTGCCGCAACCGCGAGCTGCAGCTCCGAGCCGGTGCCGACGAGCACGACCCGCGGCGTGCCGCCGGTCGCGTCGGCCAGCACGTAGCCGCCCTTGGCGACGTGCTCGGCGGCCAGTTCCCTGGTGCCTTCCAGCACCGGCAGGTTCTGCCGGGTCAGCGCGAGGCCGACCGGCGCCGTCGACTGCTCCAGGATCGCCTTCCACGCCGCCGCGGTCTCGTTGGCGTCGCCGGGGCGCAGCACGACCAGGCCCGGGATGGCCCGCAGCGCGGCCAGGTGCTCGATCGGCTGGTGCGTCGGGCCGTCCTCGCCGAGGCCGACGGAGTCGTGCGTCCAGACGTAGGTGACCGGCAGGCCCATCAGCGCGGCGAGCCGCACCGCCGGGCGCATGTAGTCGCTGAACACCAGGAACGTGCCGCCGTAGGGCCGGGTCGGGCCGTGCAGCACGATGCCGTTGAGGATCGAGCCCATCGCGTGCTCGCGGACGCCGAAGTGCAGCGTGCGCCCGTACGGGGTGGCCTTCCACTGCTTGGTGGCGGCCGACTCCGGGCCGAACGAGTCGGCACCCTTGATGGTCGTGTTGTTGCTCTCCGCGAGGTCGGCCGAACCGCCCCACAGCTCGGGCAGCAGCCCGCCGATCGCGTTGAGCACCTCGCCGGACGCCTTGCGGGTGGCCACGCCCTTGGGGTCGGGGGCCCAGCTCGGCAGCGCCTCGGCGAAGCCCTCGGGCAGCCGGTACGCGCTCGCGCGGTCGAGCAGCGCCTTGCGCTCGGGGTTCGCCAGCGCCCACTGTTCGAACCCGGTGTCCCACTCGGCGCGGGCGGCCTTGCCGCGCTCGCCGACCCCGCGCGCGTGCGCGAGCACCTCGGGGTCGACCTCGAAGGTCTTGTCCGGGTCGAAGCCGAGGATCTTCTTGACCGCCGCGACCTCCTCGTCGCCGAGCGCGGCGCCGTGCGCCTTGCCGGTGTTCATCAGGGTCGGCGCCGGGTAGCCGATGATGGTGCGCAGCAGGATGAACGACGGCCGCGCGGTCTCCGCCCTGGCCGCCGCCAGCGCGTCGAGGATGCCGGTGACGTTCTCGCCGCCCGCGACCACCTGCACGTGCCAGCCGTAGGACGCGTAGCGCTGCGCGGTGTCCTCCGACAGTGCGATCGCGGTGTCGTCCTCGATGGAGATCTGGTTGTCGTCGTAGACGACGGTCAGGTTGCCCAGTTCCTGGCGGCCCGCGAGCGAGGACGCCTCGGAGGTGACGCCCTCCTCGATGTCGCCGTCGGAGGCGACCACGTAGACGTGGTGGTCGAACAGGCTCTCGCCGACCGGCGCGTCCGGGTCGAACAATCCGCGCTCGCGCCGCGCCGCCATCGCCATGCCGACCGCCGAGGCCAGGCCCTGGCCCAGCGGGCCCGTGGTGATCTCCACACCCGCGGTGTGGCCGTGCTCCGGGTGGCCGGGGGTCTTCGAGCCCCAGGTGCGCAGGCTCTCGATGTCCTCGATCTCCAGGCCGTAGCCGGAGAGGAAGAGCTGCAGGTACAGCGTCAGGCTGGAGTGGCCGCAGGACAGCACGAACCGGTCGCGGCCGATCCAGTCCGGGTCGCTCGGGTCGTGCCGCAGCACCCGCTGGAACAGCGCGTAGGCCAGCGGCGCGAGGCTCATCGCGGTGCCGGGGTGGCCGTTGCCGACGTTCTGCACGGCGTCCGCGGCGAGCACCCGGACGGTGTCGACGGCGCGCCGGTCGAGGTCGGTCCAGTCCGCGGGCAGCGCGGGAGTGGTCAGTTCGGACAGTTCTGCGGGCACTTCACTGCTGACGGACACGGACTTGAACTCCTGCTTCCACCTCTGGCGGGTCCTCGCGCTCAGGTTTCACCACCGGATCTGGATCGATCCCGCAGTCGGTGACCTGGCTGGGCCCGCATGTCATCCCTGGTCCGGTGGTCAGCGTAGCCCGCCCACGCGGTCGGTGTGATCTCCGACCGACCGGGCGGGCGCGCCGCCACCCGATACGGGTACCCGGGACTCGCGCGGCTAACATTTCCCGTGATGCCGCGGGTCGTCTCCGCGGTGTGGACGCCACCGTCGTGACCCAGGTCTCACCAGGTCGCGGCATACTTGAGGAGCGAAATGTCGTCGGTGATCCCCTTGCCCGCCGACACGCGTTCCGCCCCTGGCCGCAAGGCCGCGCTGCTGGCGTACGTGGCGCTGACCAAGCCGCGCATCATCGAGCTGCTGTTGGTCACCACCGTGCCCGCGATGATGCTCGCCGAGCGCGGCATCCCGTCGCCGTGGCTCGTGCTGACCACGCTGCTCGGCGGGACCATGGCCGCGGGCAGCGCCAACGCGCTCAACTGTGTGGTCGACGCCGACATCGACGCGCTGATGAAGCGCACCCGCGGCAGGCCGCTGGCCCAGCACGTGGTGCCCGTGCGCAACGCGCTGGTGTTCGGCGTGGTGCTCGGTGTGCTGTCGTTCGCCTGGCTGTGGGCGACCACCAACCTGCTCGCCGCGTCGATGGCGGTCGGCGCGATCCTGTTCTACGTCCTCGTCTACACGATGATCCTCAAGCGGCGGACGTCGCAGAACATCGTCTGGGGCGGTGCCGCGGGCTGCATGCCGGTGGTCATCGGCTGGTCGGCGGTCACCGGCGACGTCGGGTGGCCCGCGCTGGTGATGTTCGGGGTGATCTTCTTCTGGACCCCGCCGCACTTCTGGGCGCTGGCGATGAAGTTCCGCGACGACTACGCGGCCGCTGGCGTGCCCATGCTGCCGGTGGTCGCGACCCCGCGGCACGTGGCGAAGCAGATCGTCGTGTACTCGTGGGTGATGGTCCTGTGGTCCCTGCTGCTGGTCCCGGCCACCGGCTGGGTCTACGCGGCGTTCGCGCTGCTCTCAGGGGTCTGGTTCCTCGTCTTCGCCCACCGCCTGCACGCCGTGGTGCGTCGCGGCGAGGCGGGCAACCCGATGAAGCTGTTCCACCTGTCGAACACCTATCTGACCCTGGTGTTCGTCGCGCTCGCCGTCGACTCGGCGCTCAGCCTCCCCGTCACCGGCTGGCCGTTCTAGTGCGCTGACGCACGACATCTCACATTCCGGCTGTCCATTTCGGACTCGCCGGTGGCGAGGCATACTCCTGCCGACCGCTTCCCGACCTTCGACGAGCTGACCATGGGCCGGTCGGGCGATCGGTGGGAATGGCATAGTGCGGCCATGGTTCATCACCTCGCGGCGGGCAGCCCCGCCTACGAACTCGGCTACACCCTGGGAAGGGTGCTGTTCCCGGTTATCCTGGTGACGATCATCGTCGTCGTGGTCCGGCGGCGGAACGCGCGCAAGCGGGAGCGGGAAGCGCGGGAAAACGCCAACCAGCAGCAGTTCTACCCGATTCCGCACCCGCAGCAGTTCCAGTACCCGCAGCAGGGTGTACAGCCGCAGCACCCGCCGACCAGTCAGTACCCGCAGCCAGGCCAGTACCCGCCGGCCCATTACCCGCCGCAGGGCCAGTATCCCCAGCAGACACGGCAGGCGCCGTATCCGCCGCAGGCCCAGCACCAGCAGTACCCGCCCGCCGAGCGCCGCGACGGCTGGTGACGCTCACCCCGCCGACAACGTCAGCAACCGCTGGATCTGGCCGGTCCGCGACCGCACCACTCGGTCGGCGAACTGCCGCACCGGCGGGCTGACGCCGTCGGTCAGTTCCGTGCGGGCCATCGCGACCGCGTTGTGCTGGTGCCCGGTGAGCAGGGTCAGGAACCGCCGCTCGAACTCCCCGTCCGGCGCCCTCGCCAGGTCGGCGATCGTCTCCGGGTCGGTGTCCGGCAGGCCGCCGTGGTGGGCGTGCGCGGCGGGGTTCGTGTCGACCACGGTCGGCTGTGCCCACGTCGTAAGCCAGGACGTCATCGTGTCGATCTCCGAGCGCTGGGTCACCTCGATCGCACCCGCCAGGTCGCGCACTTGCGCGCGTACTGGCCGATCCTCGGCCAGCCGCACCAGGTCGACGCCCTGGGTGTGGTGGGCGATGGCCATCTGCAGGAACATCACGTCGGCGGGGTTGTGGTCGCCGACGATCGGCACGGCGGCGGGCGTCGAGACCGGCGGCGGCGGATGTCCCGCGTGGGATGTGCCGCAGCCCGCGAGCAGCACCAGGCACACGACGAGCCGTTTCATGGCCACGCGTCAGATCCGTTGCCAGAGCGCGGGAGTCACGTCCGGTTCCCAGCCCGCGAGCGACGTGTGCCCTTGGACGCACCGGTACGCCGCGCCGTTGTGGGTCACCTGGGCGCCGGTGGCGTACGCCGTGTTCGGCACCCATGTGCCGCTCGACGGCGGGGTCGTGGTGGTCGGGGGAGTCGTCGGCGGGGTTGTGGTCGGCGGGGTCGTGGTGGTCGGCGGGGGAGTGGTCGGCGGGGTGCCGCCCACCTGCAGGTCGACGCACGAGTAGAACGCCATCGGCGTGTCGGCGATGTTCCACACCGCGAGCAGCTTCTGCCGCCCGGTGCGCCCGCCGAGGTCGACCTGGTGGCTCACGGTCGCCCCGGGGCGCGCGCCGCCGTCGTTGAACACGGCGATGCGGGTGGTGCCGATGAAGTACTCCCACGTGCTGGTCGCGTGCCGCGCGGTGAGCACCCAGTTGACCGTGACCCGGTTGCCCGCCGACGTGGTCGGCCAGGGCCGGGAGTCGTCGTTGAGCTGCGCGAACTGGCTCAGCCCGCCGTGACAGTTCTGCTGTCCCTTGGGCCCTTCGACGCTCTGCGGCTCGTAGACGATCGGCCCGCAGTCGCTCACCCGGCCCTGCGCGCACATGGCCTGGCGGCTCGGCGGCGAGTTGATGTAGCCGTGCGCGGCGGCGGGCGCCGCGGGCAGGGCGACCACGAGCAGGGGGGCGAGTCCCACGCCCGCCGCGGCGGCGATCCGGTGTTTCATGTGCTCCTCCACGGTGCGTTTCCGCCGGGCAGGGCGAAGACCCGGCGCAGGGTGGAAACGGGGAGCAGTGGGACGCCTGCCTCCCGTCAGGCGCCCCCAGGGCGCAGGCGGGAATACTTTGGTCTAGACCATAATGTCGGTTTCGGCGCCCCGTCAAGACGCGTCGGACCGGTGCGGCAGGCGGGAAATTCCCAGTTCTCCGGCCACCTCCGGCGGCGCGCCGCGCGACCGGTTCGGCCAAGGTGTCGGGTGCGGCGGATACCCTCCGGTACCTTGAGACACCTGTTCGAGCGCCACCACGATCCGGGAGCGACCGCGTGACTGCCGAGACCCTCTACGGGGCCGACGACCTGACGCATCTGGAGGGTCTGGAAGCCGTCAGGAAGCGCCCCGGCATGTACATCGGGTCCACCGACAGCCGCGGCATCAACCACCTCTTCACCGAAGTCGTGGACAACTCCACCGACGAGGGTGTCGCGGGTCACGCCACCCGCGTCGTGGTGACCCTGCACGCCGACGGCAGCGTCCAGGTCGACGACGACGGCCGCGGCATCCCCACCGGCGTGCACGCCAAGTCCGGCCTGTCCGGCGTCGAACTGGTGCTCACCAGGCTGCACGCGGGCGGCAAGTTCGGCGGCTCCGGCTACAAGACCTCCGGCGGCCTGCACGGTGTCGGCGCCTCCGCGGTCAACGCGCTCTCACTCCGCTTCGATGTGACGGTCAAGCGGGAGGGCAAGGTCCAGCAGATGTCGTTCGCCCAGGGCGTGCCCGGCGTGTTCGACGCCGTCGGGCCCAAGGCGAGGTTCACCCGGCAGTCGGGCCTGCAGATCGTCGGCAAGATGAAGCGCGGCGAGGCCAGCGGCACCTCGATCCGCTACTGGTACGACGCGCGCTACTTCGAGAACGGCGCCGCGCTCGACGTCGAGGCGGTGCGGACGAAGCTGCGCAACACCGCGTTCCTGGTGCCCGGCGTCACCTACGTGCTGCGCGCGGCCACCGACGGCACCATCGGCGAGGAGACTTTCGCCTACCCCCACGGGCTTTCGGACATGGTCGACTTCCTCGCCCCGGCGAGCGAGCGGGCGGTGTCCGGCATCGTGCTGGCCGACGGCGAGGGCACCTACCAGGAGAACGCCGCCGACGAGAACGGCGTCATGCGGTCCAAAGTGGAACGTCGGGCCGAGGTCGAGGTGGCGCTGCGCTGGGGCACCGGCTACGAGCGCACCGTCGAGTGCTTCACCAACACGATCCGCAACGTGCACGGCGGCACGCATCGCAAGGGGTTCGACCGCGCCGTGGCGAAAGCGTTGCAGGAAGCTGTTTCCCGCACCCGCGGCCTGCTCAAACCCAAGGAGGATCTGCCCACCCTCGACGACGTCCTGGAGGGCATGACGGCGGTGGTGCACGTGCGCATCCCGGAGCCGCAGTTCACCTCGCAGACCAAGGACGAGCTGTCCACCGCGGGGATCACCAAGGTGATCCAGGGCGTGGTCGAGCGACACATCAAGGCGTGGACCGAGGATCGGCGCACCAAGGCCGAGGCGAAGGTGGTCCTGCAGAAGATCGTGGACGCGGGTCGGGTGCGGATCGCGCAGAAGCAGCAGAAGGACGCCGCGCGGCGCAAGACGGCGCTGGAGGGCGCGTCGATGCCCGCCAAACTGGTCGACTGCCGTACCACGGGGCTGTCCCGCAGCGAGCTGTTCCTCGTGGAGGGCGACAGCGCCCTCGGCTCGGCCAGAATGGCCAGGGTGTCGGAGTACCAGGCGCTGCTTCCGTTGCGCGGCAAGATACTCAACGTGCAGAAGGCCAGTCTCGCCGACACCCTGCGCAACGCCGAGATCGCGTCGATCGTGCAGGTGCTCGGCGCGGGCACGGGACGCACGTTCGACCTGTCCGCGATGCGCTACGGCCGCGTCATCCTGATGGCCGACGCCGACGTCGACGGCTCGCACATCCGCACGCTGCTGATCACGCTGTTCGCCAAGTACATGCGCCCCGTCATCGAGGACGGCAGGCTCTACGCGGCCATGCCGCCGCTGCACAAGATCACCACCAAGGGCCGCAACCCAGAGACTCGCTTCACCTTCACCCAGCGCGAGATGGAGAGCACCATCGCGCGGTTCGAGAAGGCGGGCAAGCAGATCGTCACCCCTGTGCCCCGGTTCAAGGGCCTTGGCGAGATGGACGCCGACGAACTGTGGGACACCACGATGAATCCGGCCACCCGCTCGGTCCGCCGCATCACCCTGGACGACGCCGAGGCCGCCGAAGAGGCACTGGAACTGCTGATGGGGGAGAAGGTCGAACCGCGCCGGGCCTGGCTGGTGGAGTCCGCCGCCCGCGTCGACCAGTCCGCCATCGACCTCTGAGCACGACCGCATCCCGAGAAGAGAGCGCTGAGCAATGGCACGCCGCAAGGCAACCTCGACCAAGGTCGACCCCGCCGCCTTCGACCAGGCGGGCGCCAAGGTCTTCGACATCCCGGTGAAGACCGAGATCGAGGACTCGTACCTGGAGTACGCCTACTCGGTCATCCACTCCCGCGCCCTGCCCGACGCCCGCGACGGGCTCAAGCCGGTGCACCGGCGCATCCTGTTCTCGATGAACGAGCAGGGCTACCGGCCCACCCACGCCTACGTGAAGTCCTCCCGCGTCGTCGGTGACTGCTTCGTGCGCGGCGCCCAGGTCTCGACGCCCGGCGGCCCGCGGTCGATCGAGGACATCGAGATCGGCGACGAGGTACTCGACGGGGACGGGTTCCCGGTTCCGGTCACTGCCGTGTACGCGAACCCGGTCTCGGCGCTGGTCCGCGTCACCTGGACCACCGGCCAGACCATGCTTGTCACGCCCGGCCAACGGTTCCGAACCATCGGCGGCGACGGCGCCGTGGTCTGGACCGCTGCGCGCGACCTTGCGGGCTGCCGCGCGGTCCGCGGCGTCCGAGTGCTCGTCGGAGTCGGAGCGTCCATAATGGACATACCGACAACCGTTGTCGCCGCTGTCGAACCGGCCGCGCCGGACCCGACCTACGACCTCCAGGTCGGCAGTGACGAGCACGCCTTCGTGGTCGACGGTTTCGTCGTGCACAACTGCATGGGCAAGTACCACCCGCACGGCGACACCGCGATCTACGACGCGATGGTCCGCATGGCCCAGGACTTCTCGCTCAACGCCCCGCTGGTCGACGGACACGGCAACTTCGGCTCGCCCGACGACGGACCTGCCGCGAGTCGCTACACCGAGGCGCGGATGTCGGCCGAGGCGATGCTGCTCGTCGGCGAACTCGGCGAGGACACCGTCGACTTCCGGCCGAACTACGACGGTTCCCTGCAGGAGCCAACGGTTCTGCCTGCCGCGTTCCCGAATCTGCTGGTCAACGGCACGTCCGGGATCGCGGTCGGGATGGCGACCAACATGATCCCGCACAACCTCGGCGAGGTCGTCACGGCCGCCCGCTGGCTGATCACCCATCCCGACGCGACGCTCGACAAGCTGATGGAGTTCGTGCCAGGGCCCGACCTGCCGACCGGCGGCGTGCTGCTCGGCCTGGACGAGGTCCGCAAGGCGTACGAGACCGGGCGCGGTGTGGTGCGCATGCGCGCCAAGGTCGAGATCGGCCCGCTGGAGGGCAGCCGCGGCCGCCAGGCGATCACCGTCACCGAACTGCCCTACCAGGTCGGCTCGGAGAAGATCATCGAGAAGATCACCGACGAGGTCACCAAGTCCAAGCGGCTCACCGGGATCGCCGATGTCAAGGACCTGACCGACCGCGAGAACGGCACCCGGCTGGTGATCGAGTGCAAAGTCGGGGTCAACCCGCAAGCGCTGCTCGCCGACCTGTACCGGCTCACCCCGATGGAGCAGTCCTTCGGCATCAACAACCTGGTCCTGGTCGACGGCCAGCCGCGCACGCTCGGGCTCAAGCCGCTGCTGGAGGTGTTCCTGCTGCACCGCTACGAGGTCGTCACCCGCCGCACGCGGTACCGGCGGCGCAAGCGGGAGGAGCGGCTGCACCTGGTCGAGGGGCTGTTGCTGGCGCTGCTCGACATCGACCAGGTGATCAGGCTGATCCGCGGCAGCGACGACGCCACGGCCGCGAAAACCGGTCTGATGAGCCAATTCGGGCTCTCCGAGGTCCAGGCGACCTACATCCTGGACACCCCGCTGCGGCGGCTCACCAAGTACGACAAGCTCGAACTGGAGTCCGAACAGGACAGACTGCGCGCCGAGATCGAGGAACTCTCCAAGATCCTCGACGACGAGGCGGTGCTGCGCCGGGTCGTGTCCACCGAACTGGCCAAGGTGGCCAAGGATCTCACCGCCGAACGCCGCACCGCACTCGTTGACGGCGACCTCAAGGAGGTGCTGGCCGCGTCCAAGCCCGCCGGTCCGCTGGAGGTCGCGGACGATCCGTGTCAGGTGATCCTGTCGGCCACCGGGTTGGTCGCGCGCACGGCCGCGGAGTCCGAGGAGTCCTCCGAGGCCCGCAGGCGCAACGGCCGCACGAAACACGACGCGGTCGCGGCTGTCGTGCATTCGACCGCCCGAGGCCAGATTCTCCTGATCACCAGCCTCGGCCGGGGATTCAAAACCGACGTGCTGCCGCTGCCGGTGCTGCCCGAACAGAGCGGCACGGTGTCGCTGTCGGGCGGCATGGCCGCGAGCGAACTGGTTCCGCTGGAGGCGGGGGAGAAGGTCGTCGGCATCGCGCCGCTGAGCGAGCAGGCAGGCGCGTCGCCGGGGCTGGCGCTGGGCACGAAGCAGGGTGTGGTCAAGGTGTGCGCGCCGGAATGGCCGGTCCGCTCCGACGAGTTCGAGGTGATCAGCCTCAAGGACGGTGACGAGGTCGTCGGTGCCTCGTGGCTCGCCGACAGCACGGAAACGGTGGCATTCCTCACTTCCGAGGCGTCACTGCTCCGGTTCGCGGCGGGCCTGGTGCGGCCGCAGGGTCTCAAGGGCGGCGGCATGGCGGGCATCACTGTGGGCGCCGGAGCGGAAGTCGTGTTCTTCGGCGCGGTCCGCACCGACGACCCCGAGCACGGTGAGCCGCTGGTCGTCACGTCCACGGGCATGACCGTCAAAGTCACCCCGTTCGCCGAGTACCCCGCCAAGGGCCGCGCGACCGGAGGCGTTCGGGCGCACCGCTTCCTCAAGGGCGAACACCGCCTCCTCCTCGGCTGGGTCGGCCCCCGCCCCGCGGGCGCGAGCCACACCGGATCGGCCGTCGAACTCCCCGCCCCCGATCCACGCCGCGACGGCTCCGGCGCCGCCCACCCCGGCCCGGACGTCGTGGGCCACCTGATCGAACGCGACTGATCACTCCACTGTGGAGGGTTGACAGCCCGCACGCGGACTTTTGTCCACATCCCCCCGAACCATCCACAGAAATCCGCCCCCGACTCCCCGACCCGCTTCCGCCGGTAGACTGGAGCAGGGCAGTCCCCCCGAGGTGGGCGGGGGTTTGCCCTGCTGGGGGATGGGGCGGAGCGGCCGGGATGCGCCCGCTGGGGCAGGGCCGGGTGGTCGACGGCGGTCGCCGGGCAGGCGGAGGGTGGGTTTCGAAAGATCAGATCCAGCCGCGGTGGGCGGCTTGCATGCCTGCTTGGAAGCGGGTGTCGGCGCCGAGCGTCGTCATCATCTCCGCGATGCGGCGGACCACCGTGCGCTGGGCCACCCCCAGCGCCCGCGCGATCGCCTGGTCCTTCAACCCGGCCGCCATCAGGGACAGCACCTGTCTGTCGCGTTCGGACAGTCCGGCCGTGCGCTCATCGGCCTGGCCGGTCAGTACTGGCGCCGCCTGCTCCCACAACGCCTCGAAACACACGACCAGGGCCTCGATCAGCGGTGGCGCGTGCACCAGCAACCGGGTCCGGGTCTCGGCGGCCGAGAACGACACCGGCATCAGGGCCACCCGCCGGTCGACTATCTGCATCTTCATCGGCACCGACGCCAGGGTCCGCGCCTGCTCACCCTCCGCGACGCAGGTGGCCATCTGGTCGTAGTGGCCGGGCAGTTGCAGCGCGGGACCGTGGTAGAGACACCGGTACCGCACGCCCCGGCCCAGCGCCACCAGTTCGTCCTGGTTCTGGACTGGCGTTCCGTGCAGGTACGGCGGCGCGTCGACGAGCAGGACTTCGTCGCGGGCGCCGAGTTGGAGCTGCGCCAAGGTGTGCAGGATCGCGTCGGTGCCCTCGATGATCTCCACGACCCCCGCGGTGCCGGTCGCCGGGGCCTCGCGCAGTTGCAGGGCCAGTTCCCGCGCGGCGGCGCGCAGGCCCTCCAACTCCTGCTGCCTGCGCGAGACCAGCGCGTCGATCGCCATCTCGGGGGGCGCGGGCACGTAGCGGGTCGGCCGGGACAGCAGCATGGTCACCAGCCCGGCCGCGGTGAGGTTGCGCAGCGCGCGACGCACCGCGGGCAGGGGCAGTTCGACGGCGTCGGCGAGTTCGGCTGCCGCGGCGCGCGGGGTCGACACGAGCGCGAGGAAGACGGTGTTGTCCGACTCGGTCAGGCCGACCGGCCCCAGCAGGTGCGCCATGCGCGTCACCCTACTGGGAATTAGTCGCCGTGTCGTAGTTACGCCGTTGTCCGGTTACGCCCTCGTGGTCGCGTCCGCGCCCAGCTACCTTGTGATCACCCTGCCGGGCGTCGCGACACCAGCCATGTCGTGACGCCTTCCCTGCTGCGAAAGGACATCACATGATCATCGGACGTCGCCGCGCTTCGGCGTCGGCTTAGTCGGCGCGGGCTGGTCCCGCTCGCCAGTCGTGTCATCGGATACGTCGGGGGGAACTTTGGTGCCGGTCGCCACGTCGGTGAGCGGGTCCATCCACACCACGGGCCTGCCTCGCACTTCTCTCGGTTGCCACGCCCCACCTCCTAGACCGACCGACCCGGCCTGAGGTTGCCACCAGGCCGGGTCGGATCCTGTGGCACGCTGACCCGGACCACAGCCACCGTCCGGGGGAGCCGCGGATGATCACCGTCGTCGGCGAGGCGCTGGCCGACCTCATCGCGGCGGGCGACGGCCGCACCTTCACCGCCCACCCCGGCGGCAGCCCGGCCAACGTCGCCCTCGGCCTCGCCCGACTCGGTGCGGCCGTGGTCCTCGGCACCCGCCTCGGCGACGACCTGTTCGGCGCGATGATCCGCGACCACCTCGCCGCGAGCGGTGTGGACGTGCGGACCCTGCCCGGCCCCACCGCCGCCACCAGCCTCGCCTTCGCCGCCACCGACGAGCGCGGCGTGGCCCACTACGACTTCCGCATCGCCTGGGACATCACGGCAATCCCGTTCTCGGCGGGGGACTGCCTGCACACCGGCTCGCTGGCGACGCTGCTCGACCCCGGCGCCTCGGTCGTGGCGGCGGCGATGGCCGCCGCGCGCGCGGCCGGGACGACGGTGTCACTCGATCCGAACATCCGCCCGTCGCTGTCGGGTACCCGCGCGGCCGAGCGCACCCGCGTCGAACGGCAGGTGGGTCTCGCGCATGTGGTGAAGGTCAGCGAGGAGGACCTCGACTGGCTCTACCCCGGCGCGGACCCGCTGGAGTGCGCGTGGCGGTGGCACGCGCTGGGCCCGGAGATCGTCGTGGTGACCCTCGGCGGCGCGGGCGCGCACGCCGTCACCCGGGCCGCGTCGGTGACCCGCGCCGGTCCGCCGGTGTCCGTTGTGGACACTGTGGGCGCGGGCGACGCCTTCACCGCGGGCTTGTTGTGCCGGCTCTCCCGCGGCGGACTTCTCGCGGGCGCGCACGCCGACATCGGCGCGCTCACGGCCGCGGAAGTGGCCGCGGCACTGGACTTCGCCAACGCCGTGGCCGCGTTCACCTGTGCCCGCGCGGGCGCCGACCCGCCGACCGCGGCCGAACTCGACGCCGCGGGTCAGGGCGCGAGGCCGACCCCGCGGCGCAGGGCGAACCCGTCGACGTAGGTGTCCTTGCGGGTGAACCGGCCCTCGGCGCACTGCAGCACGTCGACGGCGGCGAAGGTCATCGGCTCGCCGGTCGGCAGGCCGACCTCCGCGCCGAGCGGGAACGGCTCGGCGAGCGTGGCGGTGATGTCGTACTCCAGCACCACCAGGCCGTCCCGCACGTGCGTGCGGGTGATGTCGGCCCGGTAATCGGGCATCGTGGTGAAGAAGAAGCCGAACAGCTCCCGCAGCGCGGCGCTGCCCTGGACCGCGTCGAAACCCTCGATGTGCAGGTGGAACACCATGTCGTCGGACTGCAGGGCGAGGATGGCGGCCACGTCGTGGTCGTTCCACGCCTGGCCGTAGGCGCTCGCCAGGTCGCCGATCTGCTGCTCGGATGTGGTCGCCGCGGACATGTCGCCTCCAGGTGTTCGGTCGCTCGACTAAACCACCGTCGGCGATCACCGGGACACCGCCAACCAGCGGTCGTCGTTCAGCAGTGAGCGAACGCGCCTACGCCGAGACAGGCTCGGTGAGTCGGTGGGCGAGCAGCGTCCCGCCCGCCATGGCCGCGGGGAAGACGACGAGCGCGGCCAGTGGAACCAGGCACAGCAGGTACACCGGCACGCCGAAGCCCAGCGTCATCGACCGGCTGCGGCGCAGTGTCCGACGCCGCACCGCGAGCCCCTGACCCCGCCGGATGAACGGGATCGCGGTGACCTCGACCGCCAGCAGCCACGCGCCGACGCACACCGCCAGCACCGGGACCACGGTCTGGCCGAGCACCGGGATGAAGCCCAGCGCGAACAGCGCGATGCCGCTCAAGATCAGCAGCCCCAGCAGCGCGAGCGTGTCCCGCAGCCCGATCCACGCCGCCCGTGCCCAGCCCACCCGCTGCGCGCCGGGCACGCCGCCGAGGACGGTGTCCTCCACGTACTCGGCGATGCTCTCGTAGAACGGGCCGCCGATCACCAGGGTCAGCGCGGTGAACAGCAGCAGCGACACCGCCACGGTGCCGACCACGATCGTGACTCCCACGGCGACCCGCAGCGCGGTGCGCCACACCGTCGACCAGTCCTCGGCGAACGGCGTCGCCCAGGCCACCAGGTCGCCCGTGTTCACGGCCAGCGCCGCCAGTCCGGCGAACAGCAGCACGCTGGTCACCAGCACCGGCAGCGCACCCCGCAGCAGCAGCGACCGGTTGCCCAGCACGAGCCGCAACCCGTGCAGCAGCAGGCCGACGCCCGTCCCGAACTCCTTCAGCGGTGTGATCACCGCGGCAGTCTATTGACCCGCCAGGCGGTGCCGTCGAAGGGCCGCCCGCGAAAATCGCTTGATCTCGATATTGGTCGAGGTCTTACCGTGGTGCGGGACGGATCGAACCGGAGGCTCCTGGTGGATATGCAGATGACGGCGTGGATGTCGCTCTACCGGACAATGCACGCGCAAGAGGACAAGCGGACCTTGTCCAGGGACACGTTCCGGCGGATCTGGGAATTCGCCCAGCCGCACCGCAAATGGCTGGCGTGGTTCCTGGCGCTGAGCATCGTGCTCTCGGCCCTGGCCGTGGCCACGCCCGTGCTCGCCGGCCGCGTGGTCGACGCGATCGTGGGCGCCGGGACCACCGGCACCGTCGTCATGCTGGCGGTGGTGATCGCGATCGTCGCGGTCGTGGAGGCCGGGCTCGCGCTGGTCGGGCGGTGGCTCTCGGCGAGCATCGGCGAGGAGCTGATCCTCGACCTGCGCACCCGGGTGTTCGACCACGTGCAGCGGATGCCGATCGCGTTCTTCACCCGCACCCGCACGGGCGCCCTGGTCAGCAGGCTCAACAACGACGTCATCGGCGCCCAGCGCGCGTTCAGCGACATCCTGTCCGGCGTCGTCGGCAACCTGGTGACACTCGCGCTGACCCTGGTCGTGATGATCGGCATCTCCTGGCAGATCACCCTGCTGGCGCTCGTGCTGCTGCCGGTCTTCGTGCTGCCCGCCCGGCGGATGGGCACCCGGCTCGCCCGGATGGAGCGGGAGGCCGCCGACCACAACGCGGCCATGAGCACCCAGATGACCGAGCGGTTCTCCGCGCCCGGCGCCACCCTGGTCAAGCTGTTCGGCAGGCCCGCCGACGAGTCGCGCGAGTTCGCCGCGCGGGCGGGCCGGGTCCGCGACATCGGCGTGCGCACCGCGATGGTGCAGTGGATCTTCGTCACCGCGCTGACGCTGGTGTCCGCGCTGGCGTTGGCGCTGGTCTACGGCCTTGGCGGGGTGCTGGCCATCGGCGGCAGCCTCGACCCGGGCGCGGTCGTCGCCCTCGCCCTGCTGCTGACCAGGCTGTACTCACCGCTGACCGCGCTGGCCAGCGCCCGCGTCGAGGTGATGAGCGCGCTGGTGAGCTTCGAGCGGGTGTTCGAGATCCTCGACCTCGAACCGCTCATCGCCGACGCGCCGGACGCCCGCGCGGTGCCGGACGGCCCGGTGTCGGTGGAGTTCGACAAGGTGCGCTTCGCCTACCCGTCGGCGGACAAGGTGTCGCTGGCCTCGCTGGAGGAGGTCGCCGCGCTCGACACCCGCGGCGGCGTCGACGTGCTGCACGAGGTGTCCTTCCGGGTCGAACCCGGCCAGCTCGTCGCCCTCGTCGGTTCGTCGGGGGCGGGCAAGTCGACCATCGCCCAGCTTGCGCCCCGGCTCTACGACACCGACGACGGCGTGGTGCGGCTCGCGGGCATCGACGTCCGCGAACTGTCCGCCGACTCCATCCGCGGCGCCCTCGGCATGGTCACTCAGGACGGGCACCTGTTCCACGAGTCGATCCGGGCGAACCTGGTGCTCGCCTGCCCGACCGCGACCGAGGACGACCTGTGGGACGCGCTGCGCCGCGCCCGCCTCGCCGACCTCGTGCGCACGCTGCCCGACGGCCTCGACACCGTCGTCGGCGAACGCGGCTACCGGCTCTCCGGCGGCGAACGCCAACGGCTCACCATCGCGCGCCTGCTGCTGGCCAAGCCCCGGGTGGTCATCCTCGACGAGGCCACCGCGCACCTGGACTCGACCTCGGAGGTGGCCGTGCAGGAGGCGTTGGGGGAGGCGCTGCAGGGGCGCACGGCGGTCGTGATCGCGCACCGGCTCTCGACCATCCGCGCCGCCGACGTGATCCTGGTGGTCGAGCAGGGGCGGGTCGTCGAACGCGGGACGCACGAGGAACTGCTGGCCGCGGGCGGACGGTACGAGGAGCTGTACCGCACCCAGTTCGAGGAGCCCGCCGAAGCCGCCGTGTAGCGCGGAAACACCGATTGGTGCCCGCTGATCACCATTGGGTGAACTGCGCCGTTCGGCCGTCGCAATAGGACAGACGGTTGCTACGTTTCGGCCATCGACTTGGCGGCACCCGGAGAGGACACTGGGGCGATGGCGATGGCGTTCGACACCGCCACTCTGCACGAGCTGGTGGACGCGGCCACGCGCACCCTGGCGGCGCGCCATCCCACCCTGTCCGCCGACGTGGTGGATTCCGTCGTGCGGCAGGCCGCTGTCGAGCTGGCGAGCGGCTCCCGGTCCGCCCCGGCGTTCGCGGAGCTGCTGCACCGCCGCGCGGACGCCCGGCTGTGCGCCAAGTGCGGCGTCTTCACCCCGATCCGCGCCGGTCGACGGACCGAGGCGGCCGCCGACTCCTGACTCACCCGTTCAGTCTTGGGTGGGGGTGTTGGTGAGGTTGGTGGTGATGAGGTCGATGACGGTGGTGTCGGCGAGGGTGGTGGTGTCGCCGGGGGGTCGGTGTTCGGCGATGTCTTGGAGGAGGCGGCGCATGATTTTGCCGCTGCGGGTTTTGGGGAGTTCGGTGACGATGTGGATGGTGCGGGGTTTGGCGATGGGGCCGATGGTGGTGGTGACGTGGTGTTGGAGGGTGGTGGGGGTGGTGGGGGTGGGGGTGGTGTTGGCGCGGAGGATGACGAAGGCGACGATGGCTTGGCCGGTGGTGGGGTCGGTGGCGCCGACGACGGCGGCTTCGGCGACGGTGGGGTGGGAGACGAGGGCGGATTCGATTTCGGTGGTGGAGATGCGGTGGCCGCTGATGTTCATGACGTCGTCGATGCGGCCTTGGAGCCAGATGTGGTGGTCGGTGTCGTATTTGGCGCCGTCGCCTGCGAAGTAGTGGCCGGGGAAGCGGGTCCAGTAGGTGTCGTGGTAGCGCTGGGGGTTTCCCCAGATGCCGCGGAGCATGGCGGGCCAGGGTTGGGTGAGGGTGAGGTAGCCGGGGGTGGTGTCGGTGATGGGGGTGGCGGTGTCGTCGAGGATGGTGGCGGTGATGCCGGGTAGGGGTTGTTGGGCGGAGCCGGGTTTGGTGTGGGTGACGCCGGGTAGGGGGCTGATCATGATGGCGCCGGTTTCGGTTTGCCACCAGGTGTCGACGATGGGGATGTGGGTGGGTCCGATGTGGTTGTGGTACCAGAGCCAGGCTTCGGGGTTGATGGGTTCGCCGACGGAGCCGAGCAGGCGTAGTGAGGTGAGGTTGTGGGCGGCGGGGATGTGGGGTCCCCATTTCATGAAGGTGCGGATGAGGGTGGGGGCGGTGTAGTAGATGGTGACGTTGTGGGTGTCGATGATGTGGAAGTGGCGGTGTTCGTCGGGGGTGTTGGGGGTGCCTTCGTAGATGATTTGGGTGGTGGCGTTGCTCAGGGGTCCGTAGACGATGTAGGTGTGGCCGGTGATCCAGCCGATGTCGGCGGTGCACCAGTAGATGTCGGTGTCGGGTTTGAGGTCGAAGACGGCGTGGTGGGTGTAGGAGGCTTGGGTGAGGTAGCCGCCGGTGGTGTGCAGGATGCCTTTGGGTTTTCCGGTGGTGCCGGAGGTGTAGAGGATGAACAGGGGGTGTTCGGCGTCGAAGGGTTGGGGGGTGTGGTGGTCGGGTTGGTGGTCGACGGTGTCGTGCCACCAGAGGTCGCGGCCTTCGGTCCAGTCGATGTCGGTGTTGGTGCGTTTGACGACGAGGACGTGTTCGATGGTGGGGGTGTGGGTGGTGGCGTGGTCGGTGTTGTTCTTCATGGGGGCGGGGGTGCCGCGGCGGTATTGGCCGTCGCTGGTGATGAGCAGGCGGGCGGCGGTGTCTTCGATGCGGGTGCGCAGGGCGGTGGCGGAGAAGCCGCCGAACACGACGGTGTGGATGAGGCCGAGGCGGGCGCAGGCGAGCATGGCGTAGACGGCTTCGGGGATCATGGGTAGTTGGATGGCGACGCGGTCCCCGGCGACGAGGCCGAGTTCGGTGAGGGCGTTGGCGGTTTTGCAGACTTGGGTGCGGAGGTGTTCGTAGGTGATGGTGGCGGTGTCTCCGGGTTCGCCGATCCAGTGGATCGCGACGCGGTCGCCGAGGCCGGCTTCGACGTGGCGGTCGACGCAGTTGTAGGCGACGTTGAGTGTGCCGCCGATGAACCATTTCGCGAAGGGTGCGTCGGTCCAGTCCAGGATCTGGGTCCAGGGGGTGTCCCAGGTCAGGCGTTCGGCTTGGGTGGCCCAGAATCCCTCCCGGTCCGCCGCGGCGTCGGTGTAGGCCTGCGCGGTGACATTCGCCGCCGCCGCGAACTCCGCCGACGGCGCGAACACCCTGCTCTC